>DATDEG010000340.1:0-7989 GCA_036523465.1 bacterium | reverse complement strand
GAACCCCACACACAACGCAATGAGGCGGAAGATCCAGCCGACGTAGGGCAGCCCGACCAAGATCACGAGTACGATCGTGCCGGCGATGACCCCCACGTACGGCGAGATGCGGCCCTCGCGACGCAGCCACCGGCCGAGGATGTCACCCAGCCACGCGGCCACGAAGATCAGGGCGGGGTAGAACGTCGCGATGTAGAGCAGCAAGAGCGCCAGGGCCACCGGGATACCCACGACCGTGATGAGCAGCAAGACTGAGGCGACCGGAACGACCACCATCAGGATGAACCCCGTAAGCAGGCTCACGCCGAACCGCCCACCCACCCGGTCCGCGACGGCCCGTACGCCCCGCGGCGTGATCGCGACCAGAACGAGACCGAGGACCAGCAGCCATAGCGCTTCCAGGATCCGTCCGGCGAATCGCAGCCGCAGGCGGGCGGCGGGATTGAGGATCGAGCGCCCTCCCGCCGGCCGATCGACGCGGGTGACCTGGCCCGCCACCTGCGCGCCGGATTGGATCTCGATCGGCTGATCCGCTGAATAAGTCACCGTACCGGTGATCCGCGCCGTAGGCAGCAGCACGATGCGATCGCCGTGCGCCTCGATGTTCCCGTCCACCGTCCCGCCGATGGTGATCGCCCCGCCGGTGATGAAGGCGTTGCGTCGCACGGTTCCGGCGAGCTCCACACTGCCGCCGGCGACGACCAGGTCGCGGCCGATCTGCGATGGGCGTTCCACGCTGATGCTTCCGCCGGCGAGCACGGCGTCGGTGCCGACCGGACCCCCGAGGACGAGCGCGCCCGCGGCGGCGCGGATGTTCCGGCCGACGGACCCGCGGATGCTCACGTTTCCGCCTGCGCCGACGACGCCTCCGGTCACGGGCCCGCTGAGAGTGATGGTGCCGCCTACGGTCGTGACGTCCCCGTCCACGTCGCCGGTGACGCTGACCGTCCCCCCGGCCACGTAGAGGTCGTCGGATACGGCCTCGGCGACAACCACGGTGTTCCCGGCTCGCGGGACGAAGGCCGCGGCCGGCACGGCGGGAATCGAAACCAGCATCAAGACCAGTCCCAGCGTGCCGATCTTCCCCCAGATACGCATCCCAGGACTCCCTTCGATCAGGAGCTCAGCCCGCGGACAGCAACGAGCGGCTCGAACTGCGCGGTGAAGTGCCGGAGCACCGGTGCCTCGTCTGTCATCCGCAGGCCGGCGATCTCATCCCGCCGGCGCAGGACCGAGGCGGCAGTGCCGGCGACGACGGCCATGTGGGACTGCGTATACACGCGTCGCGGAATGGCCAGGCGCACGAGCTCGAGGCGCGGGAACCGTTCTTCGTGCGTCAGCGGATCTCGGCCGGCCAGCACCGCGCCGATCTCGACCCCGCGGACGCCGCCTTCCTCGTACAGCGCGCAGGCTAGCGCCTGCGCAGGGTACTGTCCGCGCGGAAGGCGGGGAAGGAATCGCAGGGCGTCGAGGAATACCGCATGTCCGCCGACGGGCTCCACGATCGGGACGCCGTCCTGGAGCATTCGCTCCCCGAGCCAGCGGACCTGACCGATGCGCCACGCGAGGTATGACTCGTCCGTCACTTCGCGCAGTCCCTGGGCCATAGCTTCCAGGTCCCGACCTGCGAGTCCCCCGTAGGTCGGGAACCCTTCGAACAGGACCCCCCAGGAGGCCGCCTGCTCGTACAGCTGTCGATCGCGAAAGGCCAGGAAGCCGCCGATGTTGACGAGCGCGTCCTTCTTCCCGCTGAAGGTGCAGCCGTCGGCCAGATCGCACATCTCGCGAACGATGGATGAGACCGACCGATCCCCGTAGCCCGGCTCCCGCTCCTTGACGAACCAGGCATTCTCGGCGATCCGGCAGGCGTCGAGGAAGAAGGGGAGCCGGTACCGGTCGGCCAGAGCGCGGACGGCGCGGAGGTTGGCGAGGGAAACCGGCTGGCCTCCTCCGGCGTTACAGGTCACGGTCATGAGGATGAGGGCGACCCGGTCGCGGCCTGACGCGGCCAGCAGCGCTTCCGCCTTGGAGAGGTCGAGATCGCCTTTGAACGGCTCGCGCGCCGCCGGCTCATGGATGACATCCACAGCGAGATCGTCGGGGATGCCGCCCCGATGCTCGATGTGCGCCCGCGTCGTATCGAAGTGGATGTTCCCGATCACATGGCGGCCCGGTTGGACGAGAACGGTAAACAGCACGTGCTCGGCGCCGCGGCCCTGGTGGGTGGGAAGCACGTAGGGAAATCCGAAGATCTCAGCCACCGTCTCCCGCAGGCGGTCAAACGACCGGCTCCCCGCATACGCCTCGTCGCCGACCATCAGCGCCGCCCACTGGCGATCGCTCATTGCCCCGGTGCCGCTGTCGGTGAGGAGATCGATGTAGACGTCTTCCGATCGCAGGCGGAAGAGGTTCCATCCCGCCTGATGAAGCCGCCGCGTGCGCTCCTCGCGGGGGATGAGGCGGATCGGCTCCACCATCTTGATGCGGAAGGGCTCGGCCGGCGGGAGGCTCATCAGGATCCCCTCTTCGACTTCGCGATGACCCGCACCGTGGCTGTCACCCAGAACACCGACCAGGCGGCCAGGCACATCGCCATCAGCGCGAGGCGTGTGACGTTGACGATGGGCTGGACCTGGACCTTCCCGTCCACGACCTCGATCACCGCGATGGGCTGGACCCGGACGCCGCCGCCACCCCCGCCGCCGGGTGCCTCCCCCTCTTCCCGCTTCGGCCCCATCCCGCCCCCCATCCCGAAGCCGTAGGTAACGGATGCGACCGGAATGATCTTGCGTCCGTCGAGCTCGACCGGTTCTCCAAAGACCGCCTTCGCCCCAGCCTTGGTCTGGATGTCTGAGAATCGCTTCTGCAGATCGTCGAGGAACACGAGCGTCACCTCCCGGCAGCCTTCAACACGCGCAGCGCGTTCAGCGTGAGCATCTCCGTGGAACCCTGCCCCCAGTCTACGACGTCCTTGTGGCGTGCACTCTTGCCCCGCTTCCAATACGCGACGTCCGAACGCCAGCATCCGTCACGGCCCCGTTTGGCCTCCACGATGTCGATCGCCTCTTGCACACGAGGCTCGTTCAACCGGCCGAGCCGCCCGAACACCCGCAGAGCGGCGAGGATGTCGTAATGCCAGTACGGAGGATAGGCGAATTGGCGGCCGATGAACGGGCGCCCGGTGCGCTCCGAGCGGAACAACCCGTGGCGCAGGAAGAACTCGGCCGCACGATCGATCGCGTTATCCACCGTGTCGTCGCCGGTTTCGCCGCGGTACTCGGCCAGCGCCCAGAGGGGAATCAGGCTCTCATGGAACGACGAGTGGGTGGCCTCCGGGCGCTTGTCGCAGTTCCAGCCTCCGTCCGGCCACTGCCAGGTCGCGAGATCCCGGGCCAGCGCGCGGACCCGCGGATCGCCGGCCAGGCCGAAGTGGACGCAGGCCCGCAGCGCGTTGCCTTCCTGCGAGGCGCACCGGCGGACACGACCTCTGATCGTCACGATGCCGCTTCGATGCGAGGGGCCGTGCAGCCAGGCCAGAATCTGATCGGCCGCGCGAAGCGCCTGCGGATGGCGGGACGGCAGCCCCAGTTCCGCCAATGAGATGAGTCGCCAGTGTGCTCCGTCCCATTTCTTGTACGGGTGGACGCCGAACCCGCCGTCGGCGCGCTGCCCGGCCAGGAGCGCGCGCACCCGGAGGCTTGCGGGAATGGCCCGGCGCTGAGCGCGCGCCTCCGCCGAGCGCGTGGATCGCCCCACGACGTCCGTCAACGTGAAGAAACGGACAGAAGGATCAGTAGACGAGAGGAGAAACCGGATCGCCCGATCGTCCGGCATGGTGGTCGAGCTCAGCATTCCGCCGGGGCCCAGCGGGTCTCCCTGTCGCTTAGCGTCGCCCGTCTATGCTTTTCTCCAGAATGCGCGGCCGCCTATTTCTGCGTACCGGCACCGTTGCCCGACCCGGGCACGCCATGCGCCAGTTGCTCGTAGAGGGCATATCGCGCGCGCACCTCGCGCCGCGCCGCCTCGAGCAGTGTTTTCGCCCGCTCAGGATTCGCGGACTCTACGCTGCGGAACCGCGTCTCGTTGCCCATAAACTCCGCCAGATCCACTTTCGGCGCGGCTGAATCAAGCTGCAGCGGTGGAAGCCCCCGTTCCACCCGCCGCGGATCATAGCGATACAGCGGCCAGTAGCCGGTCTCCACCGCGAGCCGCATCTGCTCGAGGCTGTAGTCGCCGAGGTCGTAGCCTTGATTGATGCACGGACTGTAGGCGATGACCAGCGACGCCCCCGAGTAGCTCTCCGCCTCGCGGAGGGCCTGTACGGTCTGGGCATCTTTGGCCCCGAAGGCTACGTGCGCGACATACACCGTCCCGTAGGTCATGGCGAGCATGCCGAGATCCTTCTTGGGAATCGCCTTCCCGGCCATCGCGAAGCGCGCGGAGGCGCCCAGCGGCGTCGCCTTCGACTGCTGGCCGCCGGTGTTGGAGTACACTTCGGTGTCCAGCACCAGGACGTTGACGTCGCGCCCCATCGCTAGGACGTGGTCCAAGCCGCCGTACCCGATGTCGTACGCCCAGCCGTCGCCGCCGACGATCCAGACTGTCTTGCGCACGAGCGCGTCGGCGTGTTGCGCAAGGCGCCGCGCCTCTGGACGATCGACTCCTGCGAGGCGCCTGAGCAGTAGTTCCACACGCTCTCGCTGGGCTCGAATCCCCGCCTCGTCGCTCTGATTCGCCTCGAGGAGCGCTGTGGTAAGTTCTTCCCCCACCTCCGCGGTGAGTGTGCGCAGCAGCATGCGGGCCTGCTCGGATTGCGTGTCCAGGGCCAGCCGCATCCCGAATCCGAACTCCGCGTTATCTTCAAAGAGCGAGTTCGACCACGCCGGACCGCGCCCGTCCGCATCCGTGGTGTACGGGCTGGTCGGGAGGTTCGCGCCGTAGATGGACGAGCAGCCGGTGGCGTTGGCGATGAGGAGGCGGTCTCCGTAGAGCTGGGTGAGCATCTTCACGTACGGAGTCTCGCCGCACCCTGCGCAGGCGCCGGAGAACTCGAACAACGGGCGGAGGAACTGGGTCCCTTTCACATCGGTGCGGACCTTGGTGCGGTCCGGATCCGGGAGTCCCATGAAGAACGCGAAGTTCTCGCCCTCAGCCTCCCGCAGCGCAGGCTGGGGCGCCATGTCGACGGCCTTGTGGGCCGGGTTCTTCTTGTCCACCGCGGGGCAGACGTGCACACAGAGGCTGCAGCCCGTACAGTCCTCGGGCGCCACCTGCAGCAGGTACGATTGCCCCTTGAACTCGGGGCCCCGGTACGGCGTCGACTTGAACGTCGCCGGCGCTTCGCCGAGCAACCCCGGATCGACGACTTTGGCGCGGATCGCGGAGTGCGGGCAAACCAGTACACACTTGTTGCACTGGATGCAGAGCACCGTGTCCCACACGGGGATCTCGTCGGCGAGGTTCCGCTTCTCCCACCGGCTCGTCCCGGCCGGCCACGTCCCGTCCGGCGGGAAGGCGCTCACTGGGAGGAGATCACCCTGCTGGGCCATCATCATGGCGGTGACCCGCTGGACGAAGTCCGGCGCCTCGGCGGGAACCATCGGAGGCCGGCGGTGGGCGGCCGTCGGTTCGTCGGGTACGGGGACCGGGTACAGGTTGGCCAGCGTCGCGTCGACCGCGGCGAAGTTGGCCTGCACGACGTCCTCGCCCTTGCGCCCGTAGGTCTTCCGGATGCTCGTCTTGATCTGCCCGATCGCCTCGTCCCGCGGCAGGACCCCGGAGATGGCGAAGAAGGCGGTCTGCATGATGGAGTTGATGCGTCCCCCCATCCCCGTCTCTTTCGCCACCTTCGCCGCGTCGATGACGTACATCCGCAGACCCTTGCCCACGATCTGCTCCTGCGCGTCCCGACTGAGGCGGTCGAACACTTGCTGGGGCCCGAACGGCGCGTTGAGGAGGAACACCGCGCCCGGCGCCGCGGCCCCGAGGATGTCGTATCGCTCCATGAAGTGGTACTGGTGACAGGCGATGAAGTTGGCGGAACTCACGAGATAGCTGCTGCGGATAGGCCGCGGCCCGAAGCGTAGATGGGAGACCGTCAACTGGCCCGACTTCTTCGAGTCGTAGACGAAGTAGCCCTGAGCGTAGTTGGGCGTTTCCTCGCCGATGATCTTGATCGAGTTCTTGTTGGCGCCAACCGTGCCGTCCGCCCCGAGGCCGAAGAACAGGCAGCGCGTGACGTCGTCCGGCTCGATGCTGAACGTCCGGTCGAATGGCAGCGAGGTCCCTGTGACGTCGTCGGTGATGCCGATCGTGAAGTGGTTCTTCGGCACGGGCCGGCCGAGCTCGTCGAACACGGCCGCCACCATCGCCGGCGTGAACTCCTTGCTGCTCAGCCCGTATCGTCCGCCGATGACCCGCGGCATGGCAGATAGCCGGCTGGTGCCGGCGGCCAGCGCCTCGCCCAGCGCCGTGACGACGTCCATGTACAGCGGCTCTCCCAGCGCGCCGGGTTCCTTCGTGCGGTCGAGGACGGCGATGGATCGGACGCTCGCCGGCAGCGCGGCCAGGAAGGCGTCGGCAGAGAATGGCCGATAGAGACGCACTTTGAGCACGCCGACGCGCTCGCCGCGTCGGAGCATCCATTCGACTGTTTCATGCGCGACCTCGGCTCCCGACCCCATGATCACGATGACCCGATCGGCTTCGGGATGGCCCACATAGTCGAGCAGGTGGTACGCCCGGCCGGTGAGGGCGGCGAACTGATCCATCGTCCGCTGCACGATCTCGGGCACCGTGAGATAAAAGGGGTTCGCCGCTTCGCGCGCCTGGAAGAACGTGTCCGGATTCTGCGCCGTCCCGCGCGTGACGGGCCGGTTCGGGTCGAGCCGCCGCTCCCGGTGCGCGCGGATGAGTTCCTCGTCGAGCATCGCGCGCAGGTCGTCATCGGTCAGCTCTTCGATCTTCGCGACCTCGGCGCTCGTGCGGAAGCCGTCGAAGAAGTGCAGGAACGGCACACGGGCGCCGAGCGTCGCGGCGTGCGCGATCAAGGCCAGGTCGTGCGCCTCCTGCACCGAGCCGCTGGCCAGCAGGGCGAACCCTGTCTGCCGCACGGCCATGACGTCAGAGTGGTCCCCGAAGATGGAGAGCGCGTGCGTGGCCAGCGTGCGGGCCGCGACGTGCATCGCGAACGACGTGAGTTCCCCCGCGATCTTGTACATGTTGGGAATCATCAGCAGCAGGCCCTGGCTGGCGGTGAACGTCGTGGTCAGCGCCCCGCCCTGCAGCGCGCCGTGGACGGCGCCCGCCGCCCCACCCTCCGACTGCATCTCGACGACCTGCGGGATCGCGCCCCAGAGGTTCGGCTTCTGCTTCGCCGCCCACTCGTCGGCCAGTTCCCCCATCGTCGACGACGGCGTGATGGGATAAATGGCGATGACCTCGCTGGCCCGGTAGGCGACCGATGCCGCCGCTTCGTTGCCATCAACTGTGACGCGCATCCGGGTGATCATGCCGCTCCCGCCTCCTCGCTGCCGGCGTCCGGGAGTGGCGCCAGGTGGGTCACGCAGATTCCGTGCTCGCTGAGCGTCTGCACGAGGTGCAGCGGATACGGCGTATCGACGCGGACGACCACCTGGCCGATCCCGTTCATCGGATAGGCGGCCAGGCTGTGGATGTTGATGTCGCACTGGCGGATCGTCCGAACGACTTCGTCCAGCGCGCCGACGCGGTCTTCGAGCTGGATGGTCAGCCGGGCGCCGCCGCGGTGCAGGCCCATGAGGTCGATGAACGCATCGAAGATGTCCGATTCGGTGATCACGCCCACGACCGCACCCTGCTCCACGACGGGGAGGCCGCCGATCTTATGGCGGCGCATCAGCACCGCCGCTTCCTCGACGGTCGACCCCGGTTCGACGGTGATAACGGAGCGCGTCATGACCTCCGAGATCGGTGCCTTCATCAGCAGGTAGGGGATCTCCCAGACCGTCA
>DATDEG010000339.1:0-2303 GCA_036523465.1 bacterium | reverse complement strand
GAGTCTTCTAACATAGAAGTGGGGAGCGATCCGAAATGCCGATGCGTAGAGTTCCGCATGGGCAAATGGAGGGAGAGCATGAAGGGATCCGGGGAGAAAAGGATCGTTTTCGCCACGCTACAGGAACTGGAGCGTAGTGGCACGGTCTCTATCGGCATCGGTCTCAAAAACGGCGCGCTCAACAACTCGCTTCGCTGCCGGCGCCAGAGCGTGTAACGCAGCCAGACCAGGGTTCTAGCTGGCCGCGATCGTCTCGAGTATATGTCGGATTCGACATCAGAAGCAAACCCGTTAGCCCTTCAAGAGACAGGGGAATGATTGCCCCGGATGTGACACCGCGATCCGGGGGTCGGTCCTGAGGCGGGTGAATTCCCCCCGGAAGATGGCGGATTATCAGGCAGTTGATGGCGGATTATCCGCCAGTAGACGCTTGATTATCCTTCTCTCTCAATCTAGACTACAGACGTGTACGAGCGTAACATCACCCCGAGTCTGCTGGCAGCTCTTGCCGACCGTCCCGTGGTCGTACTCCATGGGGCGCGTCAGACGGGGAAAAGCTGGCTGGCCCAGCAGATCTCCAACCGGCAGCATCCGGCTAGCTACATGACCCTGGATGATCCTGCCGTGCTGACGGCGGCCACCGGGGACCCAGCGGGGTTCGTTCAAACCCTCCAGGAAGCTGCGGTGATCGACGAGGCGCAGCGGGCACCGGAGTTGTTCGTTGCTATCAAGGCAAGCGTTGACCGCGACCGCCGGCCCGGGCGGTTCCTCCTCACGGGGTCCGCGAACATCTGGCTCGTCCCCAAGCTGTCGGAATCCCTCGCCGGCCGCATGGAAATTCTCACGCTGTGGCCCCTCTCTCAGGGTGAGATCGAGGGGACACGGGAAGGTTTCATCGACGCGGCGTTTGCCGACCATCCGATGCCGCTGGCGCGAGTGACGGTCGACCGTCAGGAGATCATCGGGCGCCTCCTGGCGGGTGGGTATCCAGAAGCATTAGGTCTGTCGCAGGCCCGGCGTCGGAGATGGTTCGCATCTTACGTCACCGCCATCCTGCAACGTGACGTCCGCGAATTGGCCCAGCGGATTGAACGGCTCGCCGAGATGCCGCGCCTGCTCACGGCGCTGGCGGGGCGGACCGCCACCCTCCTCAACGCGGCTGAACTCTCGCGCGCCTCGGGCATGCCGGAGCGGACTTTGCACCGCTACCTGACGCTCCTGGAAGCCACCTTTTTGATCCTGCGCGTACCCGCGTGGACCGCGAATCTGCGAAAGCGCCTGCTGAAGACCCCGAAAGTCGTCACCGTCGATACCGGGCTAGCGGCCTATCTACAGAACATGGACGCGCGGCGGCTTAGCATGGAGCCCGCGCTGCTCGGACCGCTCCTCGAGACCTTCGTCATCAGCGAGCTCGTCAAGCAGCAGAGCTGGTCCCGTACGCAGCCCGAGGCGGGGCACTTCCGGACCGCCCACGGCGAGGAGGTGGACGTTGTGCTTGACGCACGGGGCCGGCTCGTCGGGATCGAAGTCAAGGCTGCCGCCTCGGTATCAGAGGCTGACTTCCGAGGCTTGCGGGCGATGGCCGCGGCGACAGGTCGGCGATTCTATCGCGGCATCCTGCTCTACCTCGGCGAGACCGCCGTCGCCCTCAGCCCGCAGCTTTATGCACTGCCGCTGCCGGCTCTCTGGCGCACACCGGTCCGGGCGGACGGCTAACCGGCGGATCCTCGGAGGGAAGGTGGGTCCTGCACCCCGTCTCTCTCAGCCAGGAGCTGTACGGCCCTGATGGCCACCCCGATCGTCCGCGCCTCCGCTTCCCGGAAGAGGCGCTGCGCCTCCTCGGGCTCCTTCCGCGGCAGGAAGATGTTCGAGTCGATCCCCAGGACCGCCCCCGCCCGCACCCGTGCCCGCGGAGGGGGGTTCGAGGGGGGACGCCGCGCGTGCGTCCCCCCTCGACACGGATGTCTCCCCCCCGTGCTGAGGAGCTCCGCCAGAGCCTGATCCTTCCGGTGGAAGGCGTCGCGCGTGGTAGCGATGCCGACGAACGGCTGCTCCCCCAGCGCCGCCGCCGCGTCGATCAGCGCGGTGGTCACCCGCAGGTCGGCCACCGCGGGGAACTCCGGGGGCAGATAGGCCAGGGACGTCCCCTCGCCCCGGTGGGCGGCGGTGACGACGACGAGGCTGCCGACGGGGATGGTCTCCTGCCGCCCACCCGCGGAGCCGACGCGGATGAAGGTATCCACGCCGACGTTGGCCAGCTCCTCCAGGGCGATCGACGCCGACGGGCCGCCGATGCCGGTGGA
>DATDEG010000338.1:0-7332 GCA_036523465.1 bacterium | reverse complement strand
ATCGCCCGGAGGATCTCGTAGACTTGCTCTCCGACCGCAGCGGCGGACGTGTCCCAGTACACGACGTTCCCGTAGCCGGTGTTGCTGAGATGGTGATCGATGTTGATCAGCGTCCGGCTGCGCTGCAGGGCATCGGCGAAGCTCCCCGCCCGTTCCAGGCTGCTGCACTCGACGGCGACCCCAACCCCGAAGCGTCGATCGGCCGGCGGCGTCGTGATGATCTGCGAGGCGCCGGGGAGCACGACATACGCCTCCGGGACGCCGTCCGCACTCCCTACCGAGGCCGGGAGGCCGGCCGACTCGCAGGCCAGGGCCAGGGCCAGCGCGCCGCCCAGACAGTCTCCGTCCGGAGCGACGTGACAGACGATCAACGCATCAGGACTGCTCTTGAGGATCCCCGCGATCGTCTCCGGCAGCGTGGGCATGCGGCTCCTTCGCGACGTCGCCGAGCAGCTTGTTGACCCGGGCGCCACGCTCGATAGATTCGTCAAGCTTGAAGATAATCTCCGGCGTGTAACGCAGCTCCAGCCGGGCGCCGAGCGCGCGGCGGATGTATCCCAGCGCCGAGCGCAGCCCGTCCATCGTGGCCGCCTTGGCGTCCGCGTCCCCGAGCACGCTCACGAACACCCGGGCGTGGCGAAGATCACCGCTCATCTCCACGTCGGTGATGGACACGAACCCGATTCTGGGATCGCGCACCTCACGCTGGATGATCGCGCTGAGCTCTTCTTTGATGAACTGTTCGACCTTCTCGGGACGGTGGGGCATCAGCGCAGCTCCATCTCCACGTCCATGAGGACAACGTCCGCCTCGTGCTCGACGAGGGCGAGTGCCCGCGAGAGGATGCGGTTCGCGTGTGTGCCGTCGTTGCTCACGCAGGACACGGCAATCTCAGCCCGGCGGCGGTCGTCCTGATGATCGACCTCGGCCGCGGCGACGTTGAACTGCTGGTGCAGCCGGTCAAGCAAGCTCTGCAGGACCCGGCGCTTGTCCTTCAGGCTCCGGCTCGCGGGCAGGCTGAGTTGCAGGCGCAGCACGCCGACGATCATCGGATTGGACCGCGAGATGCGCTAGGCTGGTTCCTCGCGGATCTCGTACGCTTCGAGGATATCCCCGACTTTGATGTCGTTGAACCGCTCGATACCGATCCCGCACTCGAACCCTTCGGTGACCTCCCGTACGTCGTCCTTGAAGCGGCGGAGGGAGGCGATCTTTCCCTCGTAGACCACGACGCCGTCGCGGATGACCCGGATGCTGGCCGATCGCAGGATCGCGCCCTGAGCGACGTAGCAGCCCGCGACCGTGCCCACCTTCGAGATCGTGAACGTCTGCCTGACCTCGGCCTGCCCCAGCGAGACCTCCCGCTTCTTGGGCGCCAAGAAGCCGCGGAGCCGTTTGCCCACGTCATCGATCGCTTCGTAGATGATCCGGTAGGTGAGGATCTCGATCTGCTCTTGTTCGGCCAGCTTGCGCACGGCGCCCTCGGGCCGGACGTTGAAGCCGATGATCACGGCGCGGCTCGCCACGGCAAGCATGACGTCCGACTCCGTGACGTTCCCCACCCCGGTGTGCAGGATGGAGATGCCGACTTCCGGCATGGCCAGGCGCTGGAGCGACGCGCTCAACGCTTCGATCGAGCCGTGGGTGTCGGCCTTGATGATCAGGCGCAGTTCTTTGGGCCCGGCCTCGGCGTACATCTCCTCTGTGCCACCCGGACGCGCCGCCGCGAACTCCGCCGCCTTGCGCCGCTCGCGGCGTTCCTCGGCGATCGCCTTCGCGAGCTTGTCGTCGCGTACGACCTCGAGGAGATCGCCCGCCGCCGGAACACTGTCCAACCCGACGACCTCGACGGCCGTTGACGGGCCGGCATCGTTGAGCCGCTCTCCGCGGTCGCTCACCATCCAGCGCACGCGACCGTAGGATTCGCCCGTGACGACGGCGTCGCCGGTGCGCAGCGTGCCTTCCTGCACGAGGGCGGTGGCCACCGGGCCGCGGCCTTTGTCGAGCTTCGCTTCGAGGATGGTGCCCCGCGCAGGCCGGTCCGGATTCGCCCGGAGCTCCTGCAGATCGGCGACGAGGAGAACCATCTCCAGCAACTCCTTCACACCCTGCTTCGTGCGCGCGGACACGGGCACGGTCACGGTCTCACCGCCCCAGTCTTCAGGCATCAGGCCCTGGTCGGACAGCTGCTGCTTCACCCGGTCCGGGTTGGCCTGGGGAAGATCGACTTTGTTGATGGCCACGATGATTGGAACCTTCGCCGCGCGGGCGTGGTTGATCGCCTCGAGCGTCTGGGGCATGACGCCGTCGTCCGCGGCCACCACGAGTACGGCGATGTCGGTGACCTGCGCGCCGCGGGCCCGGAGGCTGGTGAATGCCTCGTGGCCGGGGGTGTCGACGAACACGATGCGGCGGGCATCGACATCTACCGTCGAAGCGCCGATGTGCTGGGTGATTCCGCCGAACTCGCGGGCGGCGACATCGGTCTTCCGGATCGTGTCGAGCAATGACGTCTTTCCATGATCGACGTGGCCCATGATCGTCACGACCGGGGCGCGGAGCTTGGCCGCTTCGTCACGACCGATCTCCAGGCGCTTGTGCGCCCCGCGCGCAGCCTGCGCCGCGCCGTCCTGCCTGCGGACGGAGGAACCTAGGACTTCGGCCACTTTCGTCGCAGCCTCAAGCGGAATCTGCTGGTTGATGCCGGCGAGGATCCCCTGCTCCAGCAACCGCCTGACGACCTCGCCGGCAGGAAGCTCGAGCTTACCCGCAAGCTCGCCGACCGTGAGAGGACCGGAGAGGTCGATCTGCGCCGGAACTGCCGGCGGAGCCGCGACTGGCTGCGGAGGCGGAGGCGGCGGGAGATGGCGCTCCCTGCGCTTCGGGAACACCGGAGGCTGCGGTATAGGAGTCGTCGTTCCAGGAGCGGGCGTGACCCCGGCAGCGGGAGGCACGGCCGGCTCGACCGCCGGCCTAGGCGCAGGCGCGGGTCCGCGCGGAGCCTGCCGGGGCGGCAGCTGCCGCATCGGCCTCCCCGCATGGCCAGGAAGCCCGGGACGCTGCTGCGGACGCATGTCGCGCTGCGGCGGGGCGGGCTGTGGTCTCTGCGGAGGGCGCACAGCCGGCGGTGCTTCTGGCGGCTTGACGGTGACCTTGCGAATCTCCTCAGGCGCTTTGGGCTTTGCGGGCGGCGGCGGAGGGGGTTCGACGGCAGGAGGCGCCTTCGGCGTTTCGACCACCGGCGGAGCGGCCGCGGGCGGGGCGGCCAAGGCTTCTAGCGCGCCAACCTCGGACTGCGGCTCAGGCGCAGGTGGCGGAGACGGGAGCACGATCTTGCGCATGCCGAGGATGCGCTCGCCGGTGGGCGTCTTGGCGACGCGCACCGGTCCTGTGGCTGCCGGGGCTGGTGGCTGCGGCGCCGCCTTGCTCTTCGCCGCTCGTCGCACACGATCGACCGTCGTGTCATCCAACGAGCTGCTGTGACTCTTGATCTGGATCTTCAGGCCGGCCAGGATGTCCATCACTGCCTTGCTCGACAGCCCGAGTTCCTTGGCCAGCTCATGCACTCGCATCCGCTCTACAACCCTCCCGCTATGGTACTACCGGCGGCCCGCGGCCGCCACGACGACAGCCCTGCGCAGTTCATCGACCAGCGATTCCGGCACAGGGACTTCCAGCGTATGCTGAAGCCGCCCTTCCTTCACGCCTCGCTCTGCGCACGGCGGCTCGGGACAGACATATGCGCCGCGCCCGGAGACTTTTCCCGTGAGATCGACTTTGACCTCGCCGGTCGGCGTACGCACGATGCGCACGAGCTCCCGCTTCGGCCGCACCCGCCCGCAGGCGACACACGTGCGCTCCGGCAGGCGCCGGATCTTAGGCATCAGATTCCGTCTCTACGAGTTCTGCGGCGCCGCGCTCCTTCCGATCCACGCCTACTTCTCCGTCCTGTGTCCCGGCAGACGTAGCCGATTCGGCCATGACCTTGGGTACGGAGTGCTCGGATGACGCGTCCTCACTCGCGGCGTCCCCTGCGGTATCCGGTGCGGCCACCCCCTCCGGAGCCTCAGCCGCGGCGGCGCTTGCCTCCCGGGGCGCTTCGACCTCTGGGGCGGGCGCTTCCGCGACTTCCTCGGGGAGGTCGGCAAAGATCTTCTTCGCTTCGATCTCCTTGATCTGCGTCTCGCTCTTGATGTCGATCCGCCAGCCGGTGAGTTTGGCCGCCAGCCGCGCGTTCTGTCCCTCCCGGCCGATGGCCAGCGAGAGCTGGTTGTCGGGTACGATAACCAGCGCCGTCTTCGTCTCTTCGTTGATCTCGACCCGCGAGACTTTGGCCGGTGACAGCGCGCCGGCCACGAACATCGACTGTTCCGCGTTCCAGGGGACGATGTCGATCTTCTCGCCCTTCAACTCATCGACGATCGCCTGGACCCGCGTTCCTTTCGGCCCCACGCAGGCCCCCACCGCGTCCACGTTCTTGTCGCGCGAGGCCACGGCGAACTTGCTCCGGCCGCCGGCCTCTCGGGCGATGGCCTTGATCTCGACGATCCCTTCATAGATCTCGGGGACTTCGAGCTCGAAAAGCCGCTTCAGCAGCCCCGGGTGTGTGCGGGAGACGACGATCTGCGGCCCGCGCGTCCCCTGGCGGACCTCCACGACGTATGCCTTGATCCGCTCGCTCTGCCGGTAGCTCTCCCGCGGGATCTGCTCCGTGGGCGGTAGCACCGCCTCGATGCGCCCGAGATCCAGATAGACGTTCTTCCGCTCGATGCGCTGGACGGTGCCGGTGACGATGTCGCCTTCGCGGTCCCGGAACTCCTTATAGACGAGGTCGCGCTCGGCCTCGCGCAGCCGCTGCACCACGACCTGCTTGGCGGTCTGCGCGGCGATGCGTCCGAAGTCGCGCGGAGTGACCTCGATCTCGACCATCTCACCGACCTGGGCGGTCGGATCCCACTCGCGGACTTCCTCCAGGGCGATCTGCGCCCCCTCGTCTTCGACCGTCTCTACGACCGTGCGGATCTGGTACGCGCGCATCTCGCCTGTACCGCGGTCCACCTCGATGCGCATGTTCTGGGCCGAGGCACCATAATTCTTCTTGTAGGCGGACACCAGCGCGGCCTCGATGGCCTCGATGATGACCTCCTTGCTGATCCCTTTCTCCTCCTCGATCTGCTCGAGGGCCTTCATCAACTCGACGTTCATCCGCTCACCCTCCGGCTACCCCAGGAATTCGCATCTACGAATCCCTGGGGCTCCGACTACCGTTGGAGATCCGCCCGCAGGTCGTCCATCTCAACGACGAGACGCGCTTGCTGGATCTGCCCTTTCGGAATCTGCACCTGCCCCTGCTCTACCTGCATGACCAGCGCGTCTCCGACCACGCCGAGGAGCACGCCGCGGAACCGCCGCTGGCCACCCACCGGCTCTCCGGTCAGGACCTCGGCCCGCCGCCCGGCGAACCGGCGGAATTCCTCATCTGTTCGCAGCGGCCTATCCAGTCCCGGCGAGGACACTTCGAGCGTGTAGGCGTGCGGGAAGAAGTCGTAGAGGTCCAGCTGGCGCCCCAGCGCCTCGTTGACCTTGGCGCACTCCGCCACGGTGATCCCGCCCTCCGGGCGGTCCACCAGGACCCGGAGCACCGTCCGCTGCGCCTCGCCCGAGACCTGGACGTCTACCGTCTCCAGGCCCAAGGACCGGGTAATCGGCTGCAGCAGCCGCTCGACTTCGCCCACGATCTCGCTCCGCCTCATCGTCTCGACCATAAAAAAGAGTGGGCCCCACCTGCCACCCACTCCACCCGCCTCCGACCGGAAGCGGCCCGGTGAATCGAAACCAACGCGCGCGTTGCACGCGGCACGGTGAGTATAACACGCGGACCCGACCCAAGCAAGGTGAACCCCCGCAGCGCCGCCGAAAGACAATGTCCATGGCCATCCGCATCGAGGACGCGCTCCGCCACGTCGGGGAAGAGGTCGAGGTCAAAGGCTGGCTCTACCACAAGCGCAGCAGCGGGAAGATCCTCTTCCTCCTCATCCGGGACGGCAGCGGGATCGTCCAGGGCGTCCTGGCCCAGGACGAGGTCCCCGCTCCGGTGTTCGCGTCGGCGTCCGACCTCACCCAAGAATCATCCATCGCCGTCCGTGGGACGTTGCGGGAAGATCGCCGCGCTCCGGGCGGGGTCGAGCTCGTGGTGCGCTCGCTCATGATCGTGCAGCGCGCCCAGGACTACCCCATCACCCCGAAGGACCACGGGGTCGAGTTCCTCATGGATCACCGGCACCTCTGGCTTCGCAGCCGCCGCCAGCACGCGCTCATGCGCATCCGCGCTGAGGTGATCCGTGGGATCAGGGACTTCCTCGATGCCGAAGGATTCCTCAACGTGGACACTCCCATCCTCACCCCCGCGGCGGTAGAGGGCACGACGACGCTGTTCGAGACCACGTACTTCGATCTCGGCCGCGCGTATCTCGCACAGTCCGGGCAGCTCTACAACGAGGCAGCCGCGGCGGCCTTCGGGCGCGTCTACTGCTTCGGACCCACGTTCCGCGCCGAGAAGTCGAAGACGCGCCGCCACCTCATCGAGTTCTGGATGGTGGAGCCCGAAGCCGCGTACATGACGATGGATGAGTACATGGAGGTTGCGGAACGCCTCGTGAGCGAGGTCGTCGGCCGCGTCCTCGAACGCCGCCGGCCTGAACTCGACGTTCTGGAGCGGGACCGGAGCAGGCTGGAGGCTGTACGACCTCCGTTCCCGCGGATCTCCTACGATGAGGCTCTGCAGCGGCTGGCCGCCGCGGGCCAGCCGCTGACGTGGGGCGACGACTTCGGAGGCGATGAGGAGACGCTGGTCTCCGCCGCCTTCGACCGCCCGGTATTCGTACACCGGTATCCCGCTCAGTGCAAGGCCTTCTACATGCAGCCGGATCCTGAGCGACCCGAGGTGGTACTCGGCGCCGACCTCCTGGCTCCCGAGGGATACGGGGAGATCATCGGCGGCGGCGAGCGGATCTACGACGCTGCGCTGCTCGAGCGCCGCCTGGAGGAGCACAACCTGCCCAAGGAGACATACCGGTGGTACCTGGACCTCCGCCGCTACGGGAGCGTCCCCCACTCCGGCTTTGGGCTGGGGATCGAACGAACCGTGGCGTGGATCGCCGGCATCGAGCACGTCCGCGAGGCCATCCCTTTTCCCAGGCTGATCAACCGACTGTACCCATGACATGAGGACGGTGAGGCGGCGTCGTCACCGGCGACCCGACGGCATGGGACGCGACGAGGAGCACGTCCGGGAGCAACGAACTTCACCGCGAGTTCTACTCCAGGGGCGAG
>DATDEG010000337.1:0-5039 GCA_036523465.1 bacterium | reverse complement strand
TCGGTCGTGTTCATCGGGTCACGATCCCGGCTTCTGCAGCGGCCGCAGCGTCATGTCCGTGACTTCGATGCTCCTCGGCAGCCGCAGGGCGCTGATGACGATCGAGGCAACATCTTCCGGGCGGATGAGCCGCTCAGGTTCGTAGGCCCGATCCTCCGCCTGGTGGATGGCCGCCTGCATCGGGGTCGCCGTCCTTCCTAAGAACACACTCAGCACGCGCACACCCTCCCCATTCACTTCCTCTCGCAGGCTGTCGGCGATGCCGCGCAGCGCATGCTTGGTGGCCGCGTACTGACTGCTACCTGCCCGGCCCGACAGTCCGGCGCTGGAGTTCAGGAACACGATCTGCCCTTGGGATGCCTTCAGCATCGGTAAGAACCCCTGCGACACAGCATACGCAGCGCGCACATTGATCGCGAACTGCCGGTCGAACTCCTCCATAGGCGCGCGGTCCACCCGGCCGAGCGAGATGATCCCCGCGGCGTGTACGAGGATGTCGATCGTCCTGACCTCTCTTTGGATCCGAGCAACGAGTTGTGTGATCTCGGCATCGTGGGAGAGGTCGGCACGGTGCACGAGGGGGCGGGGAGCAGTCCCCCCCACCTGGCCGGCGACATCGCCCAGCGCCTCGGCGCGCCGCCCGACCAGATGGACCCTCACGCCTTCCCCGGCAAGAGCCAGCACGATGGCTCGGCCGACACCGCCGCTGGCTCCCGTCACCACTGCCGTCTGACCGGATAGGATTGACACAGTATGCGCGTGCCTCAGACGCCCGATCCTGCGGTTCCGATGCCCGCCGGCAGAGACTGGTCAGCCATAGGGCCGGCGCCGCGCGCGCCGCGCGCGTGTTCGTCGTAGATGCGCTGCAGGACCTCGGCCATCCGCCGGTGCCCGCGCTCCGTCCAGTGATCGTCGGGCCGGTTGTAGTCGCTGAGAGTGATGTGGCGCGTCCCAGCTATGAACGAGATACCGCGGGCACGACAGAGTTCACCGATCTGCTGGTCTGGAAAACCGGGGTCGAACGATTCCGGCTGTTCACTGTATCGCTTCAGCCGAGAGGCCCGCTCTCCAAGCGCAGACGGAGAGGGAATGGTGCAGACAACCAAGTGCGCACCGGCACCGTCGCAGATCTTCTTCGCCTCGCCCAGCAGGAAGTCACAGGCGCTGTACGCGCGCTGGGCCAGGAATGTGGGGCCGTAGAGCGACGCCAGTCCCCTTCGCCAATCATGCCTACCTGGACCGATACGCCAGGCGCGCGGGCGGAGATGGCTGGTCACGATCTCCCAGCCCAAGCCGTCTTTCGCATTCCGTACGAACGGCGTCCGGTAGGACCCCATAAACGGCGAGAGGTTGTCGTACAGATCGTTGCCGTGGTAGATGAACCACACCACGAGCTTGCCGGTCAGACGCGGGGCGATCTCATGCATCAAGAGCAGCTCCTGGACGAGGTTGTAGCCGGGGGCGCTGACGGTCTTGATGCGCAGGCGCGGACTGAGTTCCTTGTACGATCGAGCCGCGTCGATCCCCCAGCCGAACGCGATGGAATCGCCGAAGACGATCACATCGCCTTCGACGAATCCATGTCTCCCCGGCCATCCTTCCCCATCGGTGACGACATGGAACACGTCACCCTGCTCGGAGAGGAAGTAGCCATCGACGTTGGGCCTCGGTCTCCAGCCGATGGTGCGATCGAACCGGACCAGATCACGCCATGTCCCGAACGGCGGCTCCAGCCGGCGGGCGAGGGTCCGGGTAAGAAAGGCCACCACCCAGAACGGCAGCCCCAGCACCAGGACGGGTGCCACAAGTACGAGGGCGAGAATCGTGGCGGCAGACGCATACACGGCACGCAGCAGTTTCATGACGCTCCTTAGTACAGCGTGTAGATGCCGGGCGGCGGCGCTTCCACGTTCGGAGGCGGCTCGAAGGCGGCGAGCACCATCAGAAACGGCATGAGGTACCACGCCCACGGATTGCGCGAACGCCGCGCCCAGGCCGTGAAGTCGCGGACCCAGCCGTACGTTGATGTGTTGGCCCGATCGATCCCCTCTGCGGACCCCCCTCCGTAGGCAGGAGCCGGGGGCCAGGGCGTCCAGAGGGACCCTCCGCGGTCCTCAGCGCCGAGTCTGAGCGATGATCCCGCCCGCCCTATGGCCGGAATCACGATGTAGAAGCAGACGGCGGTCACCCAGGCAGTGGCGACCCCGCTGAACACGCGCGCCAGCTTGTTCCACGCGCGGAAGGGGAGCGAAGCCAGCCAGGGCCGCAGGAGCCCCGGCACTGCCGCGATGACCATCGTGAGCACCGCAGCGGCTGCGCGCTGCGGCGGGGTGAGACCCCACAGAAGCAGCCCTGCCACAACCCCCAGCCCAAAGGCCATGGTCAGCCAAAAACTGCGCCGCCAGGCACGCCGGTTGGGATTCTGGAGGATGATCGACATCAGCACGGCGCTCAGTCGAGTTGGTACTGGGCTCGATAGGTCTCAGCGCTCTGCCTCAGCCCCGCCGGCTGGGCGGTCTTCGCGAGCACGAGGTCCTCGAGCACGAGGCAATCGATGTCGGTGGCCATGAAACAGCGATACGCATCCCTCGGCGTGCAGACGATCGGCTCGCCGCGGATGTTGAAACTGGTGTTGACGATAACCGGGCACCCGGTCAGGGCATGGAACTGCCGCATCAACCGATAGAAACGTCCGTGCCGCCGCTCGTCGACGGTCTGATAGCGCGCCGAGTAGTCCACATGCGTGATGGCCGGGACTGTGGACCGGGGAACGGAGACGCGGATGCGAAGGTCGGGATCGCGCATCCGCGCACTCTCCTCCGCGCTGAGCGGCGTCCGCCATTTCTCGCGTACCGGCGCCACGAACAGCATGTACGGACTGTCCTCGCCCGGGCGCGTCTCGAACATCTCGTCAACGAATTCACGAAGAACGCAGGGGGCGAACGGCCGGAATGACTCACGGAACTTGATCTTCAGGTTCATCGTTTGCTGCATCCGCGGGGAACGGGCGTCGCCGATGATGCTGCGGGCTCCCAGGGCGCGGGGGCCGTATTCCATCCGGCCCTGGAACCATCCCACGACTTTCTCGTCGGCGATCATCTTGGCCACACGGTCCAGCAGCACAGCTTCATCCGGAACGTGCTCGTACGCAGCGCCGATGGAATCGAGAAACACTCTGATCTCGTCGGAATCGTACGCCGGCCCCAGGAGCGAGCCGTGCTGCGCGTCGTCTCCGTTCACGCGGCGGGGCTGTCCGAGCAGGCGATGCCACAGCAGCAGCGCGGCCCCGACGGCTCCCCCGGCATCTCCCGCCGCCGGCTGCACCCAGATGTCCTGAAAGGGTCCCTCACGCAGCAGCCTCCCGTTGGCCACGCAGTTCAGGGCCACTCCGCCGGCCATAACCAGATTCCGGCTCCCCGTCAGCCGGTGCGCATGCCGCGCGGCGCGCAGCACAGCTTCCTCGCAGACCACCTGGATGGATGCGGCCAGGTCCATGTCCTTCTGCGTGATGAATTCCTCGGGTTTCCGCGGCGGGCCGCCGAAGAGGCGGTGGAACCGCTCGGAGGTCATGGTCAGACCCTGGCAATAGTTGAAGTACGCCATATCGAGCCAGAGCGACCCGTCGTCTTGGAGCCGGGCGATCTTGTCCAGGATGAGGTCCACGTACTTCGGCTCGCCGTAGGGCGCCAGGCCCATCAGCTTGTACTCGCCGGAGTTGACCTTGAACCCCGTGTAGTACGTGAACGCCGAATAGAGCATGCCCAAGGAATGCGGGAAGCGCATCTCATAGGACAGGGTGACCTGGCTGCCCCGGCCCACGCCGATCGCGCTGGTCGTCCACTCGCCCACCGCATCGAGCGTCAGGATGGCCGCTTCGTGAAACGGGGAAGGAAAGAAGGCGCTCGCGGCGTGGGCTTCGTGATGATTGACGAAGTAGATCCGCCCCGCCACCCCGCCGCCCAGCACCTCTCTGACCTCATCGGGAATGCGCAGCCGGTGGCCCGCCCAGCGCGGCAGGACACGCCGGAATGACTCAAACCCGGTCGGCGCAAACGCCAGATACGTGTGCATCAGGCGCTCGAATTTGTGCAGCGGGTTCTCGTAGAAGACGACATGGTCGAGTTGCTCGGGAACGATCCCGCCCTCGGCCAGGCAATAGGCCACGGCCTCCCGCGGGAAGCGGGCGTCGGCCTTCTGCCGGGTGAACCGCTCCTCTTGAGCGGCTGCGACGATCTCGCCGTCCCGGATCAGCGCCGCGGCAGAATCGTGGAAGAATGCGGAGATCCCCAAGATCCAAGTACTCACGGCGCGCGTCGCTCCGGGCCGGGGGATTCTTGAAGGAGACCCACACCCTGTAACTTGGCCGCGGCGTCCACCACCGCGCCGAACGGAAGCCCGGAGCGCTCGGCGATGTCCAGAAACGACGACCTGCCGTCCGAGAGGTTCAACACCCAGAGCAGGGCGAGCTCGTCCGGCGCGCGATCTACACGACCGCCGGCTGTCCTGTAGAGCCCGCGCTTCCCCAGCCGAGGTTCACCCTTTGGGTGTGTGTTGTGCAGAACCCGGTTGCCTTCCAGGATCGCGATGACGTCTTCGAGGAGCGCAAGGGAGCCTGCCAGAGATTCCGGCCGGACGAACCGCAGATCATCGGCGGAGGTATGGTACTCGGCGAACTCGCCGTGCGGCGTGCGTGACAGCGAGCCCACGGGAAGATCGAAGCCCGGAGAACAATACTGCCGCTCGTCGTATCCGTCCGGAGAGAAATCGGTGATCCGGTGCGCGGCGCCGGAGGTCCTGAGGACGTGGGCCACGGCGCGATCGACCTCGGCGCTGCCGCGGCGGCTCCGCTTGTACGTGAATCCGCCCTGGTCCCCCAGACAGGCCAGGACTAGGCCATGGGCGATGAGCGAGACGCGCGGTTCGTTCAACGACAGCCAGGCGATCGGGCCGATCGTCCCGGGCACGAACAGGAACCGGTAGGAGTAGCGCCGGGGGCGAGCGGCCAGGCGCGCGGCCAGGAACGCCGCCAGAACGACTCC
>DATDEG010000336.1:0-7325 GCA_036523465.1 bacterium | reverse complement strand
ATCGCCCGGCCGGACCAGATCCTCTTCACCGCCGAACTGCCAAAGACGCGCAGCGGGAAGATCATGCGCCGGCTCCTCCGCGACGTGGCCGAAGGACGGATCCTCGGTGACACGACGACGCTGGCCGATCCGAGCGTGGTGGAAGCGCTGAAAGAACGGTACGAAGAGGAAGCCGGCGCCTAGGTGGGCGGCCCGGGTCCTGAAAATCGCGGGTTGATCTTCGGGGCGGGTTAGCGGAGCGGGAAGGCGAGGCTCCCGTTGAGGATCCACTGCCAGAGCAGTCCCGAGGCGCCGGTCTGCGCCGGGCGGCCCAAGGAGATCTCATCGGCGGTCAACACCACTTCCAGATTGAGCGCCTCGAGTGTGCCGTCCGGAGACTCGACCCCGTCAGCCCGGATGAGATCGCGGACGCAGATGGCACCGGCCGCGCTGCGGCGTCCGCTGATGCGCGTCCGTGGGGAGATCAGGACCTTCGCCGTGCGAGATTCTCGGCCGGGTGATCCCAGCACCTGGTCGACGATGAGGACGTCGTCCGATCGGGACAGCACCACGCCCTTGACGCGTGGGGCCAGTGGAGCGTTCAGCGCGCCCTCAGCAGGATGGACGAAGAGGAGGAGGCCAAGGGCCGCGGCCAGCAGGACGGCGGTCCCCGTACGGTTCATTGAGTATGTATGTTTCCCGCCAGGAGCGCGAAATAGTCGGGCCGAACAGACCTTTCCGGAGACGATGGAGTCATGGACGAACAGCCGAAGAGCCGGGAAGAGGTTCTCGCCGCCATCAAGGCCAAGGCGGACGCGATCCGCGCACAGCGCGCCGCTGAGCAGGCCAAGCCGCAGACCGGTGCCGCGCCGGCGAAAGAACCCCCCGCGGTCGAGACATTTGTCTCCTCCCTCAATGCCGCCGGCCGGCCCGCCGCCGCTCCGACGAACACGCAGCTTCGCGCCTACGGCAGCGTGAACTTTGCCGTCGAGATCGTCGGCGAGAAGTCGGAGGAGGAGAATCTCCGCAAGCTGCTCGGCGGGATCGGCGCCTATCAGAACCCCCTGCGCGGCGGCGCCTTCACGATCGACTACCGGTATTACGCCGAAGCCAAGCGCCGGCTCGAGCGAAGTGGATACACGATCACGGAGGAGCAGTTCGGACCCCTCCCGCCCGGGAAATGGGAACCGATCGCCGGCGGCTGGGGGTTGATCAAAGAGGAACCCAAGGCGTAGACCCGCCGCCCATCGATCGACTAGGGCGTCAGACCGGCCGCAACGCCCCCTCGACGTCAGCTCACAAGACCAGCATCGCGTCTCCAAAGCTGTAGAACCGATATCGTCTGCGGATCGCCTCGCCGTACGCCCGGAGGATCGTCTCGCGGCCGGCGAGCGCGCTGACCAGCATCAGCAGCGTTGTCTTGGGCAGGTGGAAGTTTGTGATGAGCGCGTCCACCGCTCGAAAGCGGTGCCCCGGGTAGATGAACAGGCCGCTCCATCCCCGGCCCGGCCGGACGCGGCCGTCGTCTCCCGCGACCGTCTCCAGCGTTCGCACCGTCGAAGTGCCGACGGCAACGATGCGCCCACCGGACCGGCGCCGCTCGTTGATCACGGCCGCGACCTCGGGGGTCACATCGTACCACTCGGCGTCCATCTCGTGCACCGTGACGTCGGCGGCGGTGACCGGCCGGAACGTTCCCAGGCCGATGTGCATCGTCAGCATGACGATCTCCACGCCCGACTCCCTGATCCGCTGCAGCAACTCAGACGTGAAGTGGAGGCCCGCGGTCGGCGCCGCGACTGCCCCCTCCTCAGCGGCATAGACCGTCTGATAGTCCTCAGGATCGCGCAGAGGGACGTGCACGTACGGCGGCAACGGCGGCGTGCCGATCTCTCGGGCGGCCGCGAGGACGCTCAGGGATCCCGCAAAAGCGATGACCCGCACGCCGTCCGGCCGGCTCTCGACAACCGCGCCGCTCAGTTCACTGCTGAACCGCAGTTCCGTTCCCCGGCGCACCCGCCGTCCTGGACGGACGAGCGCCTCCCACCGCTCATCTCCCGCCTCTGCCGCGCTGACGGGCCGCAGGAGGAGGACCTCCACCATCCCGCCCGTACGCTTGCGCCCGTGCAGCCGTGCTGGAATGACCCGGGTGTCGTTGAGGACGAGGACATCTCTGGGCGTGAGGTACTCAGGAAGATCACGGAAGATACGGTGTTCAAGGCGCCCGTCCCTCCGGTGGAGGACGAGAAGGCGCGAGCTATCGCGCGGATGGACCGGGCGTTGAGCGATCAGTTCCGGAGGGAGCGTGTAGTCGAAGTCAGAGAGCTTTATCCGGCAGTCACCCTATCTCGTCTCGATGGAGACACCTGTATAGTAGAAGCGCAAGATATCTAGATAACTCCGTCCCAACAAGGCTTGTCCTCTCGCACCCCACTGGCTCATACCGACGCCGTGGCCGGATCCCCGTCCGTTGAACTCGACGGACGGCTGCTCGTCGGGATTCACCCGCGCGGTGAACAACGTGCTCTTCATGGTCTCCGCGCCGATGAGGGAGCGCAGCTCCGTCCCGCGAAGGATGAGCGTCCCCTGCGCTCCCCCGATCCGCACGAAGGCGGCACGGCCCGACGGGGTGACCTCGACGACGTCCACGGCGGTGATGCCGGCAACTCCCCGGCCTGCGCGGCGCAGCCGGTCCTCGAGCGTGGAGAGCTCGATCCGCAGCGTCCACGGTTGCGCTGCTGAGTACGGGTCGGTAACGGACCGCAGGTAGGCGTACCGGCCGCCCCAGACGAGCTCACTCGATTCGGTGTAGCCGCCCGAGTCCGAATGATAGGCGGCAAAGATGGGGCGCCCGTCGTAGGTGAGGACCTGGCCCCGCGTCGCATCCACGGCCGCGCTGGTGCGGGGATCTTCGGCGAGTACCCCGCCGTAGACCTGTGACTCCGTCGTGGCGCGGACGTCATACCCTTCACTGCTGAACCGGTTGAGGCTGTACAGCGCCAGCGTGCGCGCCGCGACGGCCTGCGCCTTCAGCGCGTCGGCGGGCCAGCGTGGATCGACCTCCATCTTGAGGACGCCGTAGAGGTACTCCTCCAGGTCCACCTCGTTGATCACAGTGATCCGGCCGGCCGGCGTGCGGCGAACTTCCAGGATACCCCGGTAAGGCCGGATCGCAACGTGCAGCTTGGTCCCCGCCGTGGGCACGAGTCGCACTGGCGAGTCTGCGCGTCCGACACCGGCAATCTCGATGCCGGAGGCCGTCGCGGCGACCTCGTACGCGGCCGGCTCGAGGACGCGGATCGAAGTCCCGGTCCGGACCTCGATCGGCCGATCGCTCATGATGACAACCCGCTCCTGCTCGAGGAGGATACCCACGCGGATCGGAACCCCGGCACCCCGTACACGAGTCGGGACCGCCAGGCACAGCGCCGCCAACAGCGCGGCCGTGAGCCTGAGAAGACGAGGGCCGATCACCGTCTGGAGAGGAGACTCAGCACAAGGGTGAGGACCACGCTGAGCACGAGACCCGTCGCGATCGGAATGTAGATGGTGTAGGTGTCGCGCCTGATCAGGATGTCGCCGGGAAGCCGGAACCCGCGCCCCAGCACCGACATGAGTCCGCCGGCGACCAGCAGCACCACGCCCAGGACCATGACCATGCGCCCGAGCGACGTCAGATCGGTCATAACTAGAACAACTGGCTCTGGCTCCGGTTGGCCGGACGCTCCGGAAGAGCCAGCCCCAGGTGGTCGCACGCCGCCGGGGTGATGCGGCGGCCAGCTGGGGTCCGGGTCAAGAACCCGATCTTGAGCAGGTAGGGTTCGACGACTTCTTCGAGGGTCTGGGCCTCTTCATTCAGCGTCGCGGCCAGGGCCTCGATCCCCACCGGGCCCCCGGCATACACGGTGACGATCGTGCGGAGGAGCTCCCGGTCGAGCCCATCGAGCCCGCGGGGGTCGACCCCCTCAAAGGTCAGCGCCTCGCGGGCGATCTCCGGCGTGACGCGGCCGTCCCCGCGCACCTGCGCGTAATCGCGCACCCGGCGCAGGAGCCGGTTGGCGATGCGCGGCGTGCCCCGGGCCCGGGCGGCAATCTCTTCGGCACCCTCATCGGTGATGGGGATCCCGAGGATGGCCGCCGACCGCTTCACCACCATCTGGAGCTCCTCAGGACCGAAGAAGTCGAGATGGTGGAAGATGCCGAACCGTTCGCGGAGCGGTGAACTGAGCAACCCGGCCCGGGTCGTCGCGCCGACGAGCGTGAACGGCCGGAGCTGGTACCTCAGCGTCCGGGCGTGCGCGCCCTTCTCGATGACGAAGTTGACGCAGAAGTCCTCCATGGCCGGATAGAGGAACTCCTCGACCGCACGGCTCAGCCGGTGGATCTCATCGATGAAGAAGATGTCGTGACCCTGGAGGTTGGTGAGGATCCCCATGAGGTCGCCGCCGCGTTCGAGCGCGGGCCCCGAGGTGGTGACGATATTCGCTTCCATCTCACGGGCGATGACGTTGGCCAGGGTCGTCTTGCCCAAGCCCGGCGGCCCGTGGAGGAGCACGTGATCAAGCGCTTCCCGGCGCTCACGCGCCGCCCGGATACTGATCCGCAGTCCGTCCACGACCCGCCCCTGCCCGATGCACTCGTCGAGGGTCTGCGGGCGCAGGCTACGGATGAATTGCTCTTCGGCGACCGCGTCGCCGACCGGCCCCGGGGGGAGGCTCATGCCGGAGCTTCCGCCCCTTTCTCGATCCGGTAGACTTCCTGGAACAGCTCTTCCGCGCTGGCCATGGCCGGGCGCCGCCGCACCGCTTCTTCGACCATCTGCCGCGCCTCCGCCGGACGGTGCCCGAGCTGCTTGGTGAGCACCTCGAGCACCTCCGCTTTGAAGTCGCCTGCCTCTTCCGGCGGCTGTGTCTGTGGACCGCGCAGCAGGGCATACTTGCCCATCTTGCCGTGCAGCGAGGCGACGATCTTCTCCGCGGTGCGCTCTCCGATACCGGGAAGCCGCCGGAGGAACGCAACGTCCTTCCGCTCGATCGCATCGGCAATCGTGTGGATGGGATGGACGATCGCCTTCATCGCCTTCGTCGGGCCGAGGCCGTCGACGGTGATGAACCGTTCGAAGAACTCCTGCTCGATCTCATGCAGGAACCCGATCAGCAGGGGCTTCGGCTGGTTCTGTGTGGCATGGTAGGAGATGAACAGCTCCACCTCGAGCGGCTCACCGTCGTGCCGCTGGGGGAGAGCGCGGGACGTCACTCCCGGAAGGTGCACCTCATACCCCACACCGCCGGCCTCGACGACGATCGCCTCCTCGGCGCGACGCAGGACCGGACCGCGCAGGAAGGCGATCATCGTCCCGCCCCGCCGGATGCCGCCCGGCCGGCAGGAGTCCCCGCAGGCAATACGGCCGGGGATGACCGCAGAGTAATGCCGGCGCGAGAGAGCCCCGTGAGCGCCATCGCGATCGCGTCGGCGGCATGCGGATCCAGGACACCCCGCACGCGCAGCAACCGCTGCACCGACCGCTGGATCTGTCCTTTGGTGGCGCCTCCGAAACCAGAGATCGCCTGCTTCACTGCGGCGGGAGGAAGCGGCGACACCTCGACGCCTTCCTCGGCCGCGGCCAGACAGACCACACCTCTGACATGACCCATGAGGATCGCCGTCCGAGGGAATCGCTGCGCCGCGAACAGGTCCTCAACCGCCATCTGCCGGGGGCGCGTCCGGATGAGGATGCGGGACAGCCCATCGTGGATGTCGTGGAGCCGGCGGGCCAGGGGAGCACGGTCCTCGGTGCGGATGACACCGTGTTCCAGCAGGCGGACACCCAGGGCACCGCCCTCCAGAAGAGCAAAGCCGGTCGCCCGCAGGCCGGGGTCAACGCCGAGGATCAGCATGGCCGAACTTGTGTTCGATTATAGCACGCTGTTGAAAGAGGCATCGAGCGCACCGGCGATCGGCACCCGCAACGCGAGGAGTCTTCGCGGCGGAGATGATCTGACCTGCCGGTGCCGGCGGGTGGGCTAACTGACCTGCTGCAGGATCTCGTCCGGGATGTCGAAGTTCGCG
This sequence comes from bacterium, assembly GCA_036523465.1. Classification (GTDB taxonomy): domain Bacteria; phylum Sysuimicrobiota; class Sysuimicrobiia; order Sysuimicrobiales; family Kaftiobacteriaceae; genus Kaftiobacterium. Next base: position 1,277 of record DATDEG010000336.1, on the reverse strand, counting down.
TACGCCCGCTGCACGTCGTCGTGTTCCTCGAGCGCTTCCATCAGGGCCAGGACGTGTTTCGCGTCCTTCCCCTCCACGCGGACCGTCGACCTGGGGACCATCGTGATGTCCGCCGACTGGATCGGGATGCGCGCCGCCTCCAGGGCCTGCTTGACGCCGTAGAAGGCGTCGATCGAAGTCACGATCTCGAAGGTATCGGCGGTGGAGCGAACGTCTTCGGCCCCGGCTTCCAACGCCGCCAGGAGCAGATCGTCCTCTTTCACCGCGCTCTTCTCCACCGTGATGAGGCCCTGGCGGTCGAACATCCAGGCCACCGATCCCGCCGCCCCAAGCGATCCCCCATGCTTGGCGAAAGTGCTCCTCACTTCGCTTGCCGCGCGATTACGGTTGTCGGTGAGGACCTCAGCGAGGATCGCCACGCCGCCGGGCGCGTATCCTTCGTACACGATCGTCTCGTACGTGGCCCCCTCGCCCCCGCCCGTTCCGCGCTGGATCGCACGCTGCACGTTGTCATTGGGCATGCCAGCCTCACGGGCGCGCTCGATGGCCGTCCGGAGGCGCGCGTTCCCCGCGGGATCGCCCCCACCCTCGCGCGCGGCGACGGCAATCTCGCGGGCGAACTTGCTGAAGAGCTTCCCGCGCACGAGGTCGACCTTCTGCTTGCGGATCTTGATGTTATGCCACTTCGAATGTCCCGACACGAGGAAGCCTCACAGGGGTGACCTGGGCCAATTGTAACACCCCTACCCTATTGCTCGGTCACCGTGAACGATGCCGTCGACTGCTGCCCGTCAGGGGCGACCACTTTCACTGTGACGATGTACTTCACCCCGCTCACGCGGACCGACGGGCGAAAGACGAAGCTGAACCGGCCGTCGGCGGTCACGGGCGGTTGGGCGTCGGCCGCCTGCACGCGCAGGAATCCCGCCTCCGCCATCACGTTGAGCGTCACCGTCGCCCCCGGGACGGTGACGCCCTCGATCGCAAACGGCGAGGTCACCGCGCCCCCGCCGGGGGCGGTGATCTGCAGCGGCACATTCCCGGAGACCGTCCGCCCGTTCATTCCGTCGGCAGGAACGGTGCGATCGTATTCCGTCGGTTCCGTGCCGCGGATGAACACCTCGCTCCGCGGATTGGGGCACGCACTCGTCGCGAGCAGCCCGCTCGCGCCGCACACGGTCACCGTCACGATGAGATCGGGTCTGCTCCACTCTTCCACGTCGACGCCCTCGAGGGCATTCTTCATGAAGGCGGCCCAGATGCGCGCCGGGATCATC
>DATDEG010000335.1:0-4077 GCA_036523465.1 bacterium | reverse complement strand
GCCTGACGATCACGGGTCCCACGCTCGACGACATCTTCAATAGGCTGGAGAAGGGCTTCATCCGCCAGGTCCCCATGTCGTAGGCAATGCAGGCTCTGGTCTTCGACCCGACGCTCCCCCGGTATGCGATCACGACGGTGCTGCGCTCCATCCGCCGCTCCACCCTGTGGGGACGGTTCGGGGCCCTGCAACTACGCGAGATCTCCGAGCCGCCGCTGTGGGGCGACGACTGGGTGCGGATAGAGACGCGGCTCGGCGGGATCTGCGGAAGCGACCTGCACACGATCCATCTGGATGCCAGCCCGGCCCTCTCCGCGCTGAGCTCGTTTCCCTTCGTACTCGGGCACGAGAATGTGGGGCGGATCGTCGAAGTCGGAGGCGCGGTCAGCGACGTCGCGGTGGGCCAGCGCGTCACCGTGGAGCCCACGCTCCCCTGCGCGGCGCGGGGCGTCGACGTGCCGTGTGTGCACTGCGCGGCCGGGAACTACAATCTCTGCGTGCGGGTGGCCGAAGGGCACATCAGCCCCGGGCTGATGATCGGAGCCTGTCGGGATACGGGCGGGAGCTGGGCGGCGCGATTCGTCGCGCACCGCTCCCAGGTCTTCCCGCTGGCCGACGGGATCAGCGATGAGAATGCCCTCATGGCCGAGCCCTTCGCCTGCGGGGTCCATCCCGCGGTGACCTATCCGCCGGGGGACCGCAGTACGGTGCTCGTCATCGGCGGCGGCGTCATCGGTCAATGTGCGATCGCCGCCCTCCGTGCGACCGGCAGCGGTGCCAGGATCCTCGCCCTCGTCAAGCATCCGTTCCAGGGCGAGATGGCCCGGCGATTGGGGGCCGATGCCGTGGTGCTCCTGCGGGGCCGGGACGGCCATTATGAGGAACTCGCCGAACACCTCGGCGGAGTGCTGCGCCGCCCGATGATCGGCAAGCGCGTCTTTCTCGGCGGGGCCGACATGACGATCGAGTGCGTCGGGATGTCGCGAAGCATCGACGACGCCCTCCACCTCACCGCGCCGGGTGGGCGTGTGGTCATCCTCGGGCTCGGCGCGATCTCTTTGTACACCGATTGGACCCCCGTCTGGCTCAAGGAGCTCCAGCTGACCGGAAGCTACATCTACCGGTGGGAGTCGTGGCAGGGCCGCCGCGTCCGGACGCTCGACCTCGCCCTGGAATGGCTGCGGAGCGGGAGGGTGGACCTGGCTCCCTTGGTCACCCATCGCTTCCCGCTGGGGCGGTTTCCCGACGCGCTCAACGCGGCCATGTCGAAGGCCGACTCCCACGCGTTCAAGGTCGTCTTCACGCCCGGCACATCCTGAGCGCCGCATCGGCCGGACGTCCTTCCGACCTGCCCCATCGTATCGGCCTAAGCACCATCGGGTCGTCGACCCTGTGTCATCGGGTCACCGCCTCTGGCGCAGCCGCGCCTGGTTCTGTAGACTCAAACGTTGGGAGCGAATCCGCACGACCAAGGAGTCGACCTCATGAGAGTTGCTGTGCTCACCGGGGGAGGGGACGCGCCGGGTCTCAACGCGGCGATCCGCGCGGTGGCGCGCGCGGGGTGGGCCGCGGGCTACGAGGTGATCGGCGTCCGCAACGGATGGCAGGGCCTCGTCGAGGAGCACCTCTTGCCGCTCACCCCGGAGACGATCTCCGGGATCCTGCCGCGCGGCGGGACGATGCTCGGAACCTCCCGCTTCAATCCATTCAAAGTCGAGAACGACCAGGAGCGCATGCTCGACGTGATCCACCGCAACGACATCGACGCCATCATCGCGATCGGCGGCGACGACACGCTCAGCGTCGCGCTCCGGCTGACGAAGCTCGGCATCAACGTAGTTGGGATTCCGAAGACGATGGACAACGACATCCCGGGGACCGACTTCACGATCGGCTTCGACACCGCCGTGAACGTTGTCATGGACGCCTGCGACCGTCTCCATCCCACGGCCGAGGCGCACCACCGTGTCATGGTCGTGGAGGTCATGGGGCGCGACGCGGGATGGGTGGCCGCGGTGGGAGGGCTGGCGGGAGGCGCCGACATCGTCCTGGTCCCGGAACACCCCTTCACGATCGATGAGGTCTGCGACCGGGTCAAAGCCCGCCATGCGCGTGGGCGCACCTTCAGCATCGTCGTCGTCTCGGAGGGCGCGAAGCTCGCCGAACTGGGCACGCAGATCGTCCAGGAGGCCCGGGTGGACGCCTTCGGACACGTGCGGCTCGGCGGCGTAGGCGCGGTACTCGCCAGGGAGATCGAGTCCCGGACCGGGTATGAGTGTCGCGTCACAGTCTTGGGACATCTGCAGCGCGGCGGTGCACCCACAGTGTTCGACCGGGTGCTCGCCACCCGCTATGGCGTGGCGGCGATTGACCTCGTCAAGCAGGCGCAATTCGGCCAGATGGTGGCGCTGCGGGGGAACACGATCACGGCCGTGCCGCTGCAGGAAGGGTTGGAGGGTACGCACGCGGTGAGCCGGGAGATGTACGAGATGGTCAATCTCTTCACCTGATTCGGAGGCAGCGATGAGTACGATGACAAGCGGGAAACTGATGAATCTGCAGCGGCTCACGGACTCCGCAGGCCGGTTCAAGATGCTGGCCATCGACCAGCGTGATTCGATGCGCAACGCGATCGGCCGGGCCACGGCGCGCAAGCCCGGCGACATCACGTTCGCCGATCTCGCTGACGCAAAGGCGGTCATCACGGAGGTGCTGGCTCCGCACTCTACGGCGACCCTCGTCGATCCCGTGTACGGGCTGGCCCGCGCGGTGAAGCTCATCCAGGGCCGGGTGGGCGTGCTCGTCGCCACCGAAGAGACCGGCTACGAACCGGGAGGCCCCGACGGCAAGCAGCGGAAGACGCGATTGGTCGACGGGTGGAGCGTGGCCAAGGCGAAGCGGGCCGGAGCCAACGCCGCCAAGCTCCTCGTCTACTACAATCCCGACGCGCAGCCGGACGTGCTCGCCCATCAGCAGTCGGTGGTCCGAGCGGTGGGCGCTGATTGCGCGCGGGAAGATCTCCCGTTCTTGCTGGAGTTGGTCACGTACCCGCTCGGGGAGCCGGCCGCGGATTCGCCCGAGTTCGCCCGGAAACGGCCGCGGCATGCGATCGAATCGGCGCGGGAGTTCAGCAAGAACGGGTACGGTGTGGACATCTTGAAGCTGGAGTTCCCGGGCGACCTCAAGTACGCTCGTGAGTTCGCGCCGGGCGCGTTCGACGGCAAGGCCCGAGAGCCGGTCTGGACGCTCGCCGAGGCGAAGAACGCGTGCCGCGAGCTCAACGAGGCGGCGGGCCGTCCGTGGGTCATCCTCAGCGGCGGCGTCGACATCAGCGAATTCCTCGTCAACCTCAGCCTCGCGGTGGATGCCGGGGCGAGCGGATTCCTCTGCGGGCGGGCGATCTGGAAGGACGTCGTGCCCCGGTATCCGGACCTCGCCGCGATGCGCGCGTTTCTGCAGCGGGAAGGCGCGTGGAACTTCGCCCGGGCGAACGCGACGGCCGACGTCGCGCGCCCCTGGTATGCGCATCCGTACTACGGAGGATGGGACCGTGTCGATGTGGCGCAGTTGGGAGAGGAGTGGTACCGGCGGTATCAGGCGGAGCCGGTGAGCGTACGGTAGACCGCTAGCCTCATTGCCGCGTCCTGTCGGGAGTCGCGAATCCGGACGAGGGCCCCGCACCGCGGGGCCCTCGTCTGCTATGGATAGATCCCCCGCGTCATCAGCGCGTCGGCGACCCGCTGCACGGCGTAGATGAGCGCCGCCGTACGGAGATCGACCTCCCGGTCCTTGGCCAGCTTCACGACGCCCCGGAAGGCATTGACCATGATCGGCTCGAGCCGCTCGTTGATCTCATCCTCGCTCCAGAATAGCGAGCTGAGGTCCTGCACCCACTCGAAGTAGGACACCACGACGCCGCCGGCGTTGGCGAGGATATCGGGGACGATGAGCACGCCGCGTCCGTTGAGGATGTCGTCGGCATCGGGGGTCGTCGGTCCGTTGGCGCCTTCGACGATGAGCTTCGCGTTGATCCGCGCCGCGTTCGCCCGGGTGATCTGGCCCTCGATCGCCGCGGGT
>DATDEG010000334.1:0-2425 GCA_036523465.1 bacterium | reverse complement strand
CGGCAGTGGCCCCTCGTGCGCGAGGTGATCAACGGCGAACAGACCGCGGCGCTGGTCAAGGCGCTCGACGGGCCGTCGGCCGGGCGCTGGATGATCGTGCGGTTAGCCGCTGGCCGCGTGGAGTCGCTTGGTGATGCAACTCTTGATGACTGGGCCGCCCGGGCGGCGGACGCCGTGATGACCGAGGGAGCGTCGCGGCTGATCACGCTCCCCGGTCCGGCCGGTGAGGTCCGCCTCTTCGTTGAGGTACTGCGGCCTCCGGTCCGCCTGATCATCTGCGGCGCGGGGCATGACGCCGTGCCGGTCGTGGAATTCGCCTCAGCGTTAGGCTGGCGGACGGTGATCGTCGATCAGCGGCAGCGGTTCCTCAACCCCCAACGGTTTCCCGGTGCGCAGCGGTTCATCCATGCCGAACCGGCGGCCGCGGCCGACGCGGTTCCAATCGACGACCGCACCTATGTCGTCGTGATGACCCACAACTATCTCCATGACCGCGACCTGCTGCGAGGGTTTCTGGCGACACCGGTCCGCTACATCGGGATGCTGGGTCCCAGGCTGCGGACGGAGAAGATCCTCGACGCACTGGCTGCCTCCGGCACGTCCATCACCTCCCAGGACAGGGCACGGATCTACGGGCCGATCGGGCTGGATATCGGGGGCGAGGGCGCCGAGGCGATCGCTCTGGCATTGCTCGCGGAGATCCATGCCGTTGAGGCGGATCGGACCGGAGGGCTCCTCCGCGACCGGAAGGGCCCCATCCACGCCACCGTCCGCTGAGGTGCCGTTCCGGGTCGGCGCCATCATTCTCGCGGCCGGGGAGAGCAGACGCTTCGGACGGCCGAAGCTCCTCCTTGCCTACCGCGGGGTTCCGCTCATCCGGCGGGCTGTGGCGGCCGCCGTTGAGGGCGGGTGCAGCGATGTCGTGGTGGTGCTGGGGGCCGATGCCGACGCGTACGCGCCGCTGCTTGCGGAGAGCAGCGCCGCCGATGTCGTGGTCAATCCTCTTCATAAGGAGGGAATGAGTAGCTCTATCCGCCGCGGCGTCGAGGCCCTCCCTCCGGAGTGCACCGCCGCCGTGATCATGCTGGCCGATCAGCCCCGCATCGACGGCCGCATCATCCGCGAGCTCCTCCAGATGCAGGCGACGTCGGGCAAGCGGATCGTCGCCGCCCGCTACGGCGATGTGCGGGGCGCGCCGGCGCTTTTCGATCGGGCCCTATTTCTCGAACTACTCATCCTCGAGGGTGACCACGGGGCACGGGCTGTGATGGAGGCTTACCCCAGGGACGTGGCGGAGGTCCTTATCCCCGCCGAGTACGGTCTCGATGTGGATCGCCCGGAGGACATCGAGAGGTCTCAGCCCTACTTACTGCGCCTATCCATCGTCATCCCCACCTTCAACGAATCGGGCAATGTGCGCGAGTTACTGGGCCGTCTCGAGGCCACCCTCGGTCCGACGGGATGGGAAGTGCTCTTCGTCGACGATGACTCGCCCGATGGGACGGCCGAGACGGTACGCGAGATCGCCGAGGCCGATTCGCGCGTCCGTTGCCTCCTACGGGTCGGCAGGCGAGGGCTGTCTTCTGCATGCATTGAAGGCATGTTGGCCGCATCGGCCTCCACGATCGCCGTCATGGACGCAGATCTGCAACATGATGAAACGATCCTCCCACGGATGCTTGCCGAGATTGAGCATGGCGGGGCAGACCTGGTCGTAGGGACTCGCTATGCTGCCGGCGGGAGCACTGGTGATCTGACCGGTCTACGTAAAGGGATAAGCCGATCTGCTATGGTAGCAAGCCGGCTGGTTGCCAAACAATCTGTTTCCGATCCAATGAGCGGCTTCTTCATGTTGCGCCGGGGGGTCCTCAACTCGACCGTGCACGGCCTCTCAGGTTTGGGCTTCAAGATTCTGCTGGACATCTTGGCAACCGCCAAGGAGCCACTGCGGATTGCCGAAGTCGCCTACAGTTTCCGTGCGCGTTTCGCTGGGGACAGCAAGCTCGATGAGGCAGCTGCCTGGGACTACGGGATGCTCCTGGTGGACAAGACGATCGGCCGCTTCGTGCCGGTGCGATTGGTCGCGTTTTCGCTCATAGGCGGACTGGGAATTGGCGTGCACATGGTCACATTGGTGATCCTGCTCAAAGGGTTCGGTGTCGCCTTCGTCGCGGCCTTGTCCGCTGCAATAGGAGTCGCCATGGTATTCAACTTCACGCTTAATAATCTGCTGACCTATCGCGATCGGCGATTGAAGGGACGAGCGTGGTTCAAGGGACTGTTCAGTTTCGTCATCGCGTGCAGCGTCGGGGCGCTGGCCAACGTAGGGATTGCCGCCTATCTGTTTGCCGGTCACACGCGGTGGATCTTCGCGGCCCTCGCCGGAGTACTGGTCGGCACCGTGTGGAACTACGCGGTCACCCAA
>DATDEG010000333.1:0-3572 GCA_036523465.1 bacterium | reverse complement strand
AGGGCGACCGGAAAGTGCACGACGAGGGGATGGAAGAGAAACGGCATCAGCGGAGGCCGTCCAGCGTGATCTGGAGGAGCGCGCCCACGCCGCGCGCCGCGTTCTGGACGGCGCCGAGATCCTTGGCCCGGACACCCGAGGTGGCCAGCTGATCCGCCGCCTCCAGGACGAGCATCAGGTTATCGGCGTTCTTCGCCCCCTTGATGTCGACCACGATGCCGTCGCCCTGGCCCTGACAGACGTGGCCCCACGACGCGTTGAAGTTCTTCCCGCGCGTCCCCTCGATACAGTTCAAGACGTGGCCGAGATGGCTGACGGCCGAGGCCATCGCCCCGGAGCCGGCGGCATTCTTGGCGTGTTCGATGCCGGTCCGCAGCTGCGCGATCACCTTCGTGTCTCCCCCCTGAGCGGTTGGGGCCGGTGGGGGAGTGGGCTGGCTCGGTTCGTAGCCGCCGCCGCCGTAACCTTGAGCGAGCGACATCGACGCCCCCCCCAGCACAAGCCCAAGTACCAGAACGATGCCGGCAGTCCGTCGCATCGTGTCATCACCCCTTCGACTGTAGAGTCCTTCCATCCTCAGGGGCGGCCGTCCACGGGCGGTCACGGCAGAGTAACGCGGCTGTAAATGTCCGAGGGGACCCGCGGTACCTCCAGGACCCACCCCCGCGACATGTCGAAGGGAGCAGAGATATTCATCCGCCCAGGAGGTTCGTGTGCTCACTCTCCACACCTTCCCTCCCGCGCCCTCCCCTGACGCCATCGAATGGTCCGGCCGGCCGATCGGGGCCGGCAACATCATCACCCGTACCAGGGGGCGCACCGCTCTGCACGACAAGACGATCGATCGGGTCGAAGGACGCCGCGACGGCCTGGTCAACGCCGCGGTGGCCCACCTCACCAAACGCGCCGGCGCGGAGCCTGTGTTCCGCCACGACGTGATCATCCACGGTATCCGGGTCCGCGCCACGACGAATTCTCCCCATCTCCACGATTTCTGGGTCGACAATTGGTATAGCCCCCAGGAGTGGGCGGCGGTCACCGGCCTGGTGCCTCCGCGCGAGTCACAGGTCACCGTCTACGCGTTGGGCGGCATCGCCGACCAGCAGGAAGCCGCCTACTACAGCCGCCGGACGAACACCATCGTCTTCTTCAACACAGCGTACTACGGCCAGCTGAAGAGCTGGGTGTTGGGAGCGGTCGGCCGGGTCCTGGCGGAAGAATACGGGATCCACTCGATCCATGGGGCCTGCGTCGAGAAGGGCGGGCGGGGCGTCCTCTACATCGCCCCGACAGGCACGGGCAAGAGCACATCATCGTACGGCTTGATGGCCTTTCCCTTGACACGCTTCCATTCCGATGATTGGGTGTACGTCCGGTATACCTATGCGGTCGACGGCGGAGGCCGGCTGCATCCGGTGCGCCTGCTGCTCCGCGACGGCACCGAGATTCGCGGGTATCAGGTGTTCCGCTGGCTCCAGCGTCACGGGGCGGCGCACCCCGAGGCTACGGTCGTCGGGCTCGATCTCGAGCACCGCGAACGGACCGTGCCGCTGTCCGCGCTCGACCTTTCCGCGCCCATCCAGGCCTATGCCTTCACGTCGGAGAAAGTCTTCTACCTCCGCACGAATCTCGTCGAGAACTTCCCCCTGGCCGCTATGGAGATGCTCCGCTCGAAGATGGAGAACGTGCCGGACGTCTCCCCGGCGTTCCTCGAACAGCACGACGTCATGCTGGACGACCTCGTCGACACGATCAGGGACGAGGGCGGCGAGGTCACCGAGTACTTCGCCGCGCATCCCCGGGACGAGGTGAAGCACCTCCTCGCCCGGATGATCGCCTTCGACAATGCGCGGGCGATGCTGGATGTCAGCAAGGTGCTGCCCCCGGAGCGGGTCTTCACGAACCCGATGGAGCCCACCCGCCTGGCCACGGTCGTCCTCCTGCGCCGGGACCGGGAGGATCCGCTCATCGCCGAGCGGCTGGACCTCGGCGCGTTCATGGAGGCGCTCCTCATCGGGGAGACGCCGGACCGGAAGCGGGAGATCGCCTACAACGCCTACCGCGCCGTCGACGATGAGGAGGAGTCGGCCTTCCTGGCGCGCCTCCAGCGGGAGGGCGGGCAGAGCGGCGAACTCTACCGCGCGTTCGAGCGGCGCAGTGACAGCCCGGAGACGCTGCGGGAGGAGTTCGAGCTGCTCCGCGTCATGCATCACGCGGCGAGCTGCTTTGGGTTGAACACGACGCTCACCGCCGATCCCCAGGTGAAGGACCGCCAGGAGGCCGTGGCCCTCACCATGCGGATCATCGCCCGGCTCGTCGACGAACAGCCGGCGCACCTGCGGCTCACGCTCCAGGAGTACCGCGGCTTCATCGCTGAGCGATCGAGGGTCTCCGAGTAGTGCACACTCCCCTCCGCGTGCCTAGAATGGACGTAGGATGAAGGCGCTCCGGAAGGTGGACGACGGCCCCGGGCTCGAGCTCGTGGACGTGCCGGTGCCGGCGATCCATCCCGACGAGATCCTGGTCAAGGTCTTCGCCGGAGGCATCTGCGGGACCGACCTCCACATCTTCGAGTGGGACAACTGGGCCAGGTCCCGCATCCACCCGCCGCTCACGCTGGGCCACGAGTTCTGCGGCACCGTCGTCGACGTGGGCTCCCATGTCACGACGAGCGCCCCCGGGGACTTCATCTCCGGCGAGGGACACCTGGCCTGCGGGCGGTGCCACGCCTGCCGGACCGGCTCGGCGCACATCTGTGAGAACCTCCAGGTCATCGGCGTCGACCGGGACGGCGCGTTCGCGGAGTTCGTCGCTATGCCCGCGCGGAACGCCTGGAAGCTCGACGAGACGATCCCGCGTGACGTCGCTGCGATCATGGATCCGCTGGGCAACGCCGTCCACGCCGCGCTGGAGGTCAGCCTCGCTGCGCAGAATGTCGCCATCATCGGCTGTGGGCCGATTGGGCTCATGGCCATCCCCATCTGCCACATGGCCGGGGCCGCCCTCGTCGCCGCGAGCGACATCTCTGATCCGCGACTCGCCCTGGCCCGCCGGATGGGGGCGGATCTGGTGCTCGATGCGAAGACGGAGGACGTGCCGGCGCGGCTGCGCGACGCGACCGGAGGCCAGGGTGTCGACGTCGTGCTGGAGATGTCGGGGCACGAGCGCGGGCTGCGCGATGGATTGCGCGCGCTGCGGAACGGCGGATGGGTCTCCTTGCTGGGGCTCCCCCGCGGCGAGACGACGCTCGATCTCACCAACGAGGTGATCTTCAAAGAGGCGCACGTGGCCGGCATCTTCGGCCGGCGCATCTGGCGGACTTGGGAGCAGGCGACGGCGCTGCTCCGCAAAGGACTGGACGTGACTCCTGTGATCACGCACCGGTTCCCCATGGAGCGATTCGAGGACGCGTTCGCGCTGCTGGGATCCGGGACGGCCGGGAAGGTGATCTTACATGTCTGATCCCCTGGGTTATCTGGCCGATGAGCTCCAAGACCTCCGGGAGCGGGGACTGTTCCGGTGGCCGCGTCGGCTCGATGGTCCGCAGGAACCGGTGGCGCGCTATGACGGCC
>DATDEG010000332.1:0-3355 GCA_036523465.1 bacterium | reverse complement strand
CGCGGCCCTTGCCAGGTCCGGCGGGCAGTTTACCGACTCGGAGTCCTTGCTCCTCGACGCGGCGCAGACCTCCGAGCGGGCACATCTGTTCAGGCTCCTGCCGCGTATCCGCCTCGAACAGCTCAGCCTCCTGATCCATCTCGAGCGGCACGATGAGGCGCGGATCACTCTGGCGCCACTATGGGACACGATGCGGGAGTGGAAGTCGGATCCCGGCGCAGCGCGCTGCATACTCGCCGCCGCGCACCTTCGCCGGGTCCCGACCACCATGGGTCTCGCCGCGGCGCCGGGGAGGACCGACACTGCTGATGTGGATGAGGATCTGCGCACGGCTCTGAGGCTCCCGGTCGATGTCATCGAGGAGATTCTGCCGTATCTGCGCCATGAAGCCTCATGGACCGTTCCCCTCATCGCGACAGACCTGCGAGCGGGAGGAGACCCCGACCGGGCGCAGGCTCTCCTCATCGGGATCGGCGGTCCGGCCGTGGACCATCTCATCCCACTGCTGGCTAACGCGGATGCGCGCGACCGGGCGATCACGATACTGGGCGCAATCGGCGATCCGCGCGCGCGGCGCCCGCTGGCAAATCTAGCGGGCAAGCGTGGAACGCCCGGGGCCCGCGCCGTCCAAGACGCGATCCGCCGCCTTCGGGAGCCGGATCCTGTCAGCCTCGAGATCAGCATGCTCGGGGCGTTCGCGGTGAAGCGCAGCGGAACTGCCATCTCTGAGTCTGAGTGGAAGACGAAGAAGGTCAAGACGCTGCTCAAGTACCTCGTCCTCCACCGGCACCGGGCGGTCCCGCAGGATGAACTCATCGAGGTGCTCTGGCCGGAGGTAGGCACTGAGACGGGAGCCGTCCGGATGAAGACCGCGCTGAAGACGCTCCGTCAGGTCCTCGAGCCGCTCCTCGAGGGAACCCGCAGCTCATTCGTCGTCAGAGTCGCCGATACGCTGCGGTTCATCGACCCGGGCCGGTGCCGCTTCGATCTCGACGCCTACGACCATCACCTCGCCGACGGCCGCGGCTACGAGGAAGCGGGAAGGACAGTCGAAGCCATCGCCGCGCTCGAGCGCGCGGCGGAACTCTACAGGGGTGATCTTCTCGAAGAGGACCGCTATGAGGAGTGGAGTGCCCCGGAACGGGAAGTCCGGCGGGAACGCCACCTCCATCTCTTGGAGAGCCTGGCCGACCTGCATGCCCGGCGCCGAGACTTCCGTCGGGCGATCGAGACGGCACAGAGCATCCTGATACTCGACCGGCTGCGCGAGCCGGCCTACCGGAGGATCATGCGGTACGCGCTCGCGCGAGGAGACCGTCAGACGGCCCTGTTCGCCTACCAGACATGCGAACGTCTCCTCAGAGAGGAGCTGGGTGTTTCCCCTCAGCCCGAGACCCGCGCCCTCCGGGATCAGGCCAAGAGTCCCACCTCGACCTGATCAGTTCACCCGGATTTCACCTCCATAGGCTACGATACCCGCCGAGACCGGAAGGTCCGGCGGAGGCGATTGTGGCGGACACGTATTCGACGTCGTTCGTGGTTCGGCTGCGGGTCGACGTCCACCGGCAGGCTCACTGGTGGGGCGAGGCCCAGCACATCGAGACCGGCGAACGCATCGCCTTCCGCGAGCAGGAGAAGCTCCTCGAGTTCCTGCGGCGCCACGTGCGGGCGCTCGGGACCGGCCGGAGAGCCCGGAGGCGGAGGTGAGTACTATGCGGTGGATTCTGCTGGCGGCAGTCCTTACGCTCGGAACGGCCGTGGCCGGCCCGTCCCTGGCCGGCGCCCAGACGATTGCCAGTATCATGACGGCCCAACTGATGGAACCGAATCAGAAGACCGCCGAAGTCTCCACTCAGGAGCTCCAGCAGATCCCTGCGGCGGGCGGCACGTTCGTCTTCGACGCGCGTCCGCATCTCGAATGGGCGATCAGCCACGTTCCGGGAGCGTTCAACGTGGCACCCAAGCCCGGCGTCCCGATGTCGCAGTATGTCTCGGACGTGAACGAAGTGCTGCGTGTCGTGAACACTGACAAGGCCGCCCCGATCGTGCTGTACTGCAACGGCCCGTTCTGCGGAAAGAGTAAGCGGTTGGGAGAGGAGCTGGTGGCGGCAGGCTTCTCGAACGTCCGGCGATACCAGCTCGGCGCGCCGACCTGGCGCGCCCTGGTGGGTCTGATGGAAATCGAGTTGGACGGCGTGCTGTACGCCTACCGGCAAGACAAGACGGCGGTGTTCATCGACACGCGGGAGGCGGCGGAATTCGCCGCGGACCGCATCGCCGGATCGCGCAGCCTCCCGCGGAGTCTTGTGCGGGTGGGCAAGGACGTCGGGGAGATCCTCGCGGCGAAGAACGACGGGCGCCTGCCGATGGAGGACCATAACACCCGGATCATCGTCTACGGAGCGGACAGCGCTCAGGCGCGCTTTGTCGCCGAGCAGATCGCGAAAGAGGCGTTCCACAATGTCGCATATTTCGTCGGCACATATGCGACACTGCGCTCTGTCCTGAAGTAGCCGAACCTCCACCGGCGGGCCATCGGGGGGAGCCCCAGCGGCTCCCCTCCCCTACTTCTCCGTCTCCGTCAACCCTTTGACGAACCAGCGCTGCATCGTCACGATCACGAGCACCGGCGGCAGCATGGCGAGCAAGGCGGTCGCCATGATGATCTGCCAGTCGGTCTGCGCGTCGCCGGTCCCGATCATCTTCGTGATCCCGATGATGATCGTCTCCATCCCCCTGCTCGTCGTGATGAGCAGCGGCCACAGATACTGATTCCATCCGTAAATGAAGAGGATGACGAACAGCGCGGCGATGGTCGTGCGCGAGATGGGCAGGAGGATGCTCCAGAAGAACCGCAGGGGCCCGGCGCCGTCGATCTTCGCCGCCTCGACGAGTTCGTCCGGGACGGTGAGGAAGAACTGTCGGAAGATCAACGTCGCCGTGGCGGAGGCGATGAGCGGGATGATGAGACCGGCGTAGGTGTCGATCATCCCGAGGTTGGTGACGACGGCGTACGTCGGGATGATCCGCACCTCGACGGGAAGCATCAAGGTCACGAAGATCATCCAGAAGAAGAACATCCGCAGCGGAAACCGGAAGAACGTCACCGCGAAGGCCGAGATGATGGAGATGGCGATCTTCCCCGTGGCGATCGCCAGCGCCATGATCAGAGTGTTCGCCATCATCCGGCTCACCGGTGAGGCGCTGACGCGCTCCCCCCGGCCCGAGGCCCAGGCCTGTCGGTAATTCTCGAGCGTGTAGATGCCCGGCCGCAGCGGCATGTCCCCCCGGGCAATCGTCCCCACGTCGTGCGTGCTCGCGATGACCGCCATGTAGACCGGAAAGACGAAGATCA
>DATDEG010000331.1:0-10771 GCA_036523465.1 bacterium | reverse complement strand
AAGAATGCGGTGCTGAGGTGCGCCAGCGCTACCCGGGAGTCGCCGACGAGCACGCGCGTCACGGCCTGGGGCAGCGGGATCTCGCGCTCGAGGACCACGGCGGCCGCCCCCCTCGCCGCGGCCTCCGCGGCAAATGCGTGTCCATCGTGCCGGAAGCCGCGCACGGCGACGAACACCGCGCCGGGTCTCACCGCGTCGTGGTGGGCGGCGATGGTCGTGACCTCGCGATCCAGATCACCGGTGGTGACGGCTTCCGGAAGCGCTGTGAGCAGTCGATCGAGGCGCATGAAGATGGTCTCAACGGTCATTATATGTCCGCACCGGGGATCATGGTCGGCGCAGCGGGGCGGTCGGGGGAATGCGCAGGTACCAGAGGACCTGGGCGGCGAGCTCCCTGAACACCGGTGCGGCGACTTCCCCTCCGAAGTACACTCCCAGCGGCTCATCCAGGATCACAAGCACGGCGAGGGCGGGGTCGCGTGCCGGCGCGACCCCGAGAAACGAAGCGACGTACCGGCCCGGATCGTAGCCGCCCGAGGCTCCGGGCTTCTGCGCCGTGCCGGTCTTGCCCGCGACCTCGTACCCATCGATCGCGGCGAGACGGCCGGTCCCGTTCTCAACGGTCCCGATCATCATCTCCAACACTGCCCTGGCCGTCTCCGGCCTGACCGCCCGGTGCGTCGGGGCCGGGCCGACCACGGCGGTGGTCCGGCCTTCCCGATCACGCCGGCTCCGCACGACGTGCGGGCGGACGAGCGTGCCGTCGTTGGTCAGAGCCGCGGCAGCCCCGAGAAGCTGCATCGGCGTCACGGAGATGCCCTGCCCGAATGCGATCGTCTGGAGCCCAGGTCCCAGCCATGCCCGGGGTGGCGGCACAAGCCCAGGAAGCTCGCCCGGAAGATCGACCCCCGTTCGGGCACCGAATCCGAAGGTCCGGATGTAGTCATAGAAGAGCGGCTTGCCCAGCCGGGTGGCAATCTGCGCGGCGCCGACGTTGCAGGACTCCCTGATGATCCCCGCCATATCGAGCCAGCCGAGCTTCCTGTTGATCGCCTCATGGATGACGTGCCCGCCGGGAACCCGGAGCGACCCGTTGCAGAGGAATTTCTCTTGGGGGGAGACGACACCCGAGTCGAGCGCGGCGGCTGCGGTGACCACCTTGAACGTCGAGCCGGGCTCATACACCCCTCCGACGGTGCGGTTCAGCCACAGGTCCGGCCGGGCGTGGGTCCCGGTGTTGGGATCGAACGCCGGGCGGTTCGCCAGGGCGAGGATTTCGCCACTCCGTGGATCCATGACGATGACGGACCCGGACCGGGCGTGGGTCCGGGCCATCGCCGACTCGAGCTCGCGCTCCGTGATGTGCTGGATGACCTGATCGATCGTGAGGAGGAGATCGGACCCGTCCTGAGGCGGTTCGGCGATCCGCTGTGTCTCGATGAGGACGCGCCCGACGCCGTCCTGCTCGGCGAATGCCCTACCCGCCTTCCCGCGCAACGTCGCGTCGTAGGCCAGCTCGATCCCGGCCAAACCCTGGCTGTCGATACCCGTGAAACCCAGCAGGTGCGCGGCGAGTCTTCCGTTCGGATAGGTGCGGCGGTCTTCCATACGGATCCCGACCTCATCGCCGAGATCCAAGCGCCGGATCCCCTCCGCGACCCGGGCCGGCACCTTACGCGCCAGCCAGGCGAAGTGGCGTCCGGAGGTGAGGCGCCGCAAAACGTCGTCCGCGCTGAGCCCGAGGATCGGGGCGATCCGATCGGCGAAGGCGCGCCGGTCCTCGATCGCACTAGGCACCGCGTAGACCGACGGAACCTCGACGTTGATGGCCAGCGGCCGTCCCCGCCGGTCGAGCAGCCGGCCGCGGTGCGGTTGGAGCGTGATCGTCGCGACCTGCTGCCGCTGAGCGATCCGCGCCAGCCTCCCGCCCTGGACGAGCTGCACCTCGACGAGGCGCAGGAGGAGCAGCGCAAGAACGACCGTGACGGCGGCGCTCAGAACCCTGAGGCGCTGACGGATCAGCAGGCGACGGTCGGTGTTTGAGGTGAGGTCAAGAGGGCGCCCGGTCACTCCAACGCGCCGGTCGCGGTGAAGCCGGACGCGCCGGCGCGCCGGGCTGCGCGCGGGAGATCGAGGGGTCCGACGAGGACGCGCCGGTTCCTTCATCCACGGTGGACCACCCCGAAAATTGCCCCGCAATCTTCGGGGACCCCGAACCTTGCTATGGCACGGTTCTCCAACATCAGCTAGCGGGATTCGGCCGCGGCGGCTTCGCGGCCTACGATCAACCCCCGGAGACGCTCCTGCCAGCTCACGCGCGCCGGACGGACCGCGACGGTCGGCGGGGCGATCTCGAGCGACGCCACCTGCTGTCTGACCGGCGGCAGCATGCCGAGATCACGGACGGCGATGCGCTCGATCCGGTCGGGCGCGCGGAGATGCATGACGTCGGCGTAGAGATCGGCGTTCTCGATCTGCAGCGCCCGGATGTCCTGCCGGAGGTCGAGGATCGCATACCCGGTGCGGGCGGCCGCGGCCGTCTGATGCACGTATGCGATCGCCGGGAGGACAAGCACGGCGGCGAGGACCACCATCTGCGTCACCGGCGTGATGTGCCGCCGCCGCAGGGCGACGCGTGTGCGCCTTCCCCGCGCCGCCTCATCCGGCAGCAGGACGGGGTACAGTCTCAATTTGGGAGCCAACGCCAGCATCGCCATGCCTCGCTGCGTCATGTGCTCAATGGTCTGGGCGGGACAAACCGAAGCCGGTTGCCGGAGGTGCTTCGGATGCTGCGGAGGGGATCATCGGGGTGTGAGTGGAGGTGCGAAGACCGGCCCGATCGTCCCGCCCACCGCGCTTATGCGATTGTCACCCGCTCTGCGGCGCGCAGTTTCGCGCTCCGCGCCCGCGGGTTGCGTACAACCTCCTCACGAGAAGGCGTGACCGGCTTCTTCGTCAGGATCCGGAGGCACGGCTTCCCGCTTTCGATTGAGGCGGAGGCGCCGGGTGGGTGAGTCGCGCACCCACGGGAGAGGCGCAGGAAGGTGTGTTTGAGGAGTCGATCATCCAGGGAGTGGAAGGTGATGGCGCAGAGTCGACCCGCCCCCCGGAGCACCTCCGCCGCATCTGGTATGGCTTTTTCAAGGTTCAGCAGTTCGTCGTTGACCGCGATCCGCAGCGCCTGAAACGTCCGCGTCGCAGGGTGGCGGCCCCGAGACCACGACCGCCGCGGAATCGCGCGTGCTACGATCTCCGCCAGTTCTGTCGTCGCGGCAACCGGCCTGGCCCCGATGATGGCGCGGGCGATCCGCCGCGAGAATCGCTCCTCACCATACCGCCAGATCAGATCGGCCAGCTCCCGCTCGGGGAGCCTGTTCACCAGATCTTCCGCTGTGCGCGCCTGACTGCGGTCCATCCGCATGTCCAGCGGGCCCGGCGTCTGGAACGAGAACCCCCGTTCCGGGTCATCGAATTGCAGCGAGGAGCCGCCCAGATCGAAGAGAACACCGTCGACCTGCTCGAGGCCCTGCCTAGAGAGGACCTCTGTGATCGCCGCGTAGTTGGTGCGCACGATCACCGCCGCCTCACCGAACCGCCGGAGCCGCGAGGTTGCCGCCTCCACGGCGACCTCGTCACGGTCCAGACCGATCAACCGCCCGCCGGGCGCGATGCGCTCGAGAATCGCCTCGGCGTGTCCTCCCCCGCCGACCGTAGCGTCGACGTAGACGCCGCCCGGCCGCGGGGCCAGCCAGAACAACACCTCGTCCAACATCACCGGGATGTGCATAACCGCCACCCCGGTCCAGCTAGATGCTCAGGTCCTGCAGCCCGCTCGCCAGGGTTGCCGCCTCGGCCTGGACCTTGGCGATGTAGCGCTTCCAGTTCTCCAATCCCCAGATCTCGATCCGGCTGCCGATGCCGAGGACCACTGCCTCGCGCTCGATCTTCGCGTACTCGCGCAGATGCTGCGGGATCGAGATCCGCCCCTGCCGGTCGAGCTCAACGTCCTCGGCGCTGCTCAGCATGAACCTGACGAAGTCGCGCCGCGTCACCGCCTGCGATTGCAGCTTCTTCTCGTTCTTAGCCCACTCGGCCGGCGCGTAGACGGCGACGCATTCATCGAGCCCGCGCGTGACGACCGCGGTGGTGCCTAGCGAACGGCGGAACTTGAGCGGGATCACCACCCGCCCCTTCTCGTCCAGGGAGTAGTAATGCTCGCCTCTGAACACGCGCCCCACCAATCCCCACTTTCTTGCTACCTAGTTCCACCATGCCCCATTATCTCCTGCTCCTAGACCCGAAAAATCAAAGAAAATCCCACGAATTTGAGCCCTCCAGGGGATGCGGTGCGGCACGGATGTCCCCGCTAGATGTGGTGCGATCGGGCGTGGGTCGCGATCTGCCGGCGGGGCGGGGGAGTCCCCTCGGCGGTGAAGCGGCTTTACGACCCGAACCAGCTCGCCAGCCGGCTGCGCTCGAACTCGATCTTCTCACGCAATGAAGCTTCCGAGGGCGGCGTAATCTGCACGGCCGGCGCGGGCGTCGCCAGGAAGTTGCCGGTCACGTAGGCGGCCTGTCCGCCGCCGACCTCGATGAAGCAGTATCCCACACCCGTGAACGCCGTGCCGGCAGCGTTGCCGCCGATGTCTGCGGCGATGGCCGCAGCGGCGACCCGCCCCTGGGCCTCGGCGAAGACGCCTGCCTTGGGCAGCGGCATCGCGTTGGCCAGCGGGATCTCGACGACATCGCCCGCGGCGTAGACACGCTCCACTCCTGTCCGCATCGTCCGGGGATCAACCTCCAGCCACTCGCCCCGCCGCGGAATGCCGCTCTCCGAAACGACCGAGGGCGGACGGTGCGGGGGCACACCGATGAACACGTCCGCGTCGAGGCTACTCCCGTCGGCGAAGACCGCCGTGCGGCCCTGGAGGCGCACGACCGTGCGGTTCGGTGTGAACGCGATGGATCTGAGCGCAAGGAGCCCTTCGACCTGTGCGCACCCGGCCGCCCCGACGACGGGGAGCGACATCGGCTGCGGGGTGAAGGCCTGGAGATCGACCTGCCGGCGGATACCCCGCCGCGTGAACAGATCGTCGAAGACCATCGCCGTCTCATACGGGGCCGGCGGGCACTTGTAGGGAACACCGAGTACGCCGATGACGACGCGCCCGCCGGAGAACGTCTGGATGGCGGCGCCCAGGCGCTCCGCGTCGGTTGCGGCGTAGAGATTGAAGATGTCGTCCGAGAATCCCGGTACGAGATCGGGACGGGGCTGGGCACCAAGCGCCACGACGAGGTAATCGTAGGCAACCTCCCCCCTATCCGTGTGCACGGTCCGACCATCGATGTCGATCCGGGTGATCTCGGCGCGCCGCACGTCCACGCCGCGGGCGCGCAGCGCTTCCAGCGGGCGTTCTCCCTCGCGGCGGGATCCGCGTCCACTGGCAATCCAGATCTTCCGCAGGCCCATGAGGAAGACCGGACTGCGCTCGATGAGGACCACGGCGTGATCGGCTCCCAGCAGACGCCGAAGCTCGAGCGCGGCGGTGATGCCGCCGAACCCCCCTCCCAAGATGACGATCTGTGCGGGTGCCATGGAGCGATGTTTACCCCCGCGCGACAGGAATCCCTGTTGTGGTGTCTGTCCCGGAAAACCGGGTCCTCGTCATCCAGACAGGTGGGACGCGCGACCCATTACGAGAGCATCCCGGGCCTACTACGCTGCTGGATGGAATGCGACCAGCATCATGACGGACCAACCATCGACGACCAGGACCCCAGGAAGGCCGCGGCGTAGCATCCTGACAAGAGTGCAGAGGCAGCTGCAGCTCATCGTCCTGGGCCACGTCTGGGTCCTGGCGCCACTGGCGGCGGCGTGGTTCCTCGTCCCGGAGTGGCGGGGGCGGGCCGCGCCGCCGGCAAGCCTCCCCCTGGCGCTGGTCACCGCGACCGGGGTGCTTTATCTCGTCGTCCGAACGATCCTCACCCTCACCTCCCGCGCCGGCAGGCTGGCTGTCGCCTGGCCGTACCTGGATGCCGTGTTCATCAGCGCCGCGCTGCTGGCGATCGGCAGCCCCACCGACGCCGTGGCATTCCTCTACTTCGTGCCGATCGCGTCCGGTGTCGCGCTGCTCAACGGCCCGCACCTCATCGCCCTGACGAGCCTCGTCGCGGCATCCTACGCCGCCGTCATCCTCTACTTCCGGACGCCCTGGACCATCGACATGATCTTCCGCGTGTTTGTCATCGTTCTGTTTGCCTCTTTGTACGGACGGGTCATCCGGCTGGTCACGGTGTACGCTCGCAAGGTGGAACGCGCAGAATACCAGGCGGAGCTGGCCAAGGAGATGCACGACGGGATCCAGCACCTCCTCGTCACCCTCGCCGCCCGCCTGGAGCTCGCCGCACGCCTCGTCACCGACTCACCAGGGCGGGCCGCCGCCATCGTGGCCGCGGAACGTGATACGGCGCGCCGCGCGGCAGACGAACTGCGATACCTCGTCCGTCGCGTCCGTGGCCTGCCCCAGGCGCCTGATCCGCGCGCCGCTCTGGGCGGAGGCTTGCCCGCCACGCTGCGGGCCCAGCTGGCGGCCACCGCCGACCGCTGGCCGTTCACACTGAATGTCGCGCTTCCCTCGGTTCTTCCGTATGTCTCGCCGGCGATCGAGCTCGCCATTCTGCGCGTGATCCAGGAGAGCCTGACGAACGCGGCCAAGCATGCTCGGGCGTCCAGCGTCGAAGTCACACTCGCGCGCACCGACGGGCAGCTGACGTGCACGATCCGGGACGATGGGGTTGGATTCGACCCGGCGCTCGCCGCGGAGCAGGGACTGAGCGGGCTGCGCGAGCGGGTCAGGTCGCTGGGGGGCTCGTTCACGGTGAGCTCGATGGCCGGAACCGGCACGACCATCGCGGCGGCATTCCCGCTTCCCCGGAGGGAGCAATGGCTCCAATCCGCCTCGTAATCGCTGAGGACGAGAATCTCTTTCGCACGACACTCGCGGAGCTCTTGAGCCGCGATCCCGACCTCCAGATCGTGGCGAGCGTCCGCGACGGCCGCGCGGCGCTCATCGAGTCTCTCGGGCAACACCCCGACGTCGTGCTCACCGACCTCCGGATGCCGACGATGGACGGGATCGAGCTCACGCGCCGCATCCGGGAGGAGGTGCCCGGCACGCGGATCGTCATCCTCACGGCCTACGACGACGATGACAACCTCTTCGCCGCCCTCAAAGCCGGCGCCATCGGATACGTGCTGAAAGACGCCACCCCCGAGGAGGTGACGGCTGCGATCCACGCGGCGCATCAGGGACAGGGGTTCCTCTCCCCCGGCCTCGTCGCCCGGGTCGTCCAGGAGTTCGCGCGCACCGACCGGCTGGCGCGCGGGCAGCGCGCCCTTTTCGCGCAGCTCACCCGGCGGGAGATGGAGGTCCTGGAGCTGCTCGCCTCAGGAATGCGGAACCGGCAGATCGCGGAGAAGCTGTTCCTCTCCGAGAAGACCGTCCGCAATCACATCAGCGCCATCCTCGGCAAGCTGCACGCGAACGACCGGACAGAAGCCGCGCTCATCGCCGCCCGCCACGGACTTGGTCCCGCGGACGGGGCGTCCGGCGCGTCGCACAGCGGAACGTAGAGACCACGGCAGGAGGGACCAGGAGGTCCACGCGATGGAAACGCTCGTCGACCTTTTCGACCACGTCCTCAGTTCGAACCCGCCGGAGCGCGAGCTGCTCCGGATCCGCGCGGGGAGGGATTGGCGCACCTATACGGTGCGCGGGTTCGAAGAGGCCGTGCGGGCGTACGCCGGGCGCCTCGTCCATGCCGGTGTTGTCGCCGGCGACCGGGTGGCCCTCTACTGCGAGAACCGGCCGGAGTGGCACATCGTGGACTTCGCCTGCCAGCTCATCGGCGCCGTCCTCGTGCCGCTGTACCCCACCCTGCCCGCTTCCGTCGTCTCACACATCGCGGCCGATGCCGGCGCGAACCTCCTCGTCGTGTCCGGGAAAGAACGCGCGCAGATCGCCCTGCAGGCCACGGCCGATCTTCCCGGGGTCCGGGTCGTGGGACTGGACCACACCCTGGGCCTGGAGCCGTTCGCCGACCTCGCCGTCGCGCCCTCGCTGCCCGCGCACCGTCCCAACCCGGACGACCTGGCCAGCCTGATCTACACCTCGGGGACGACCGGCGAACCGAAAGGCGTCATGCTCACCCATCGCAACTTCATGTCGCAGATCACAACGATCCTGCCCCTGTATCCGATCACCAACCAGGACTACGTGATGTCCTTCCTGCCGCTCTCGCACGTATTCCAGCGGATCCTGGATTACCTCTTCCTGTACGCCGGCTGCCACATCACCTACGTCGAGGCCGTAGAGAAGGCCGGACCCATGCTGACCATCGTCCGCCCGACGATCATGGCTTCGGTGCCGCGGGTGTACGAGCGCGCCTACGTCCAGATCATAACCCGCGTGCTGAAGGAGCCGCGTCTCGCCCGGCTGTTCGAGTGGGCGATGGCGGTAGGGCGCAAGGTGAAGGAGGCGGAATGGGCCGGCCGACGGCCCCCCATCGCGGCTCGCCTTCAGTACGCGGTGGCGCGGCGGCTGGTCTTCCGCAAGGTCCTCGACCGGTTCGGCGGCCGCCTGCGGTTCACCATCTCGGGCGGCGCTCCGCTTGCCCGGAAGATCGCCGAGTTCTTCGACATCGTCGGCCTGCCGCTGCTCAACGGCTACGGACTCACGGAGAGCGCTCCTGTGATCGCCGTCAACCGGCTGGAATCAAACCGTCTCGGATCGGTCGGGCAGGCCCCGCCCGGGGTGGAGATCCGCATCGCCCCCGACGGTGAGGTCCTGGCCCGCGGCCCAAACATCATGCGCGGTTACTGGAAGAAGCCGGAAGCCACGGCGGAAGCCGTCGACGCCGACGGGTGGTTGCACACGGGTGACATCGGCCGCCTCGAAGACGGCTACCTCTACATCACGGATCGCAAGAAGGAGATCCTGGTCACCGGCGGCGGAAAGAACGTGGCGCCGCAACCCATCGAGTCACAACTCGTCACGAGCCCGTACATCGCTCAGGCCGTCGCGATCGGCGACAATTTCCCGTACATCACCGCGCTCGTCACACCCAACATCGACAACCTGCGCGCCTACTTCGAGGAGCACAAGGTCGGAGACGGCGGCGCCGACGGGATCGCCGCGCATCCGACAACTGAGGCCCTCATCGCCCAGGCCGTCAAGGACGTGAACACGCAACTGCCGAGCTACGAGCGCATCCGGCGGTTTACCGTGCTGCCGAACGAGTTCACCATCGAGGCCGGCGAGATCACACCGAGCCTCAAGCTGAAGCGCAAGGTCATCGCGCAGCGATACCAGCGGGAGATCGAAGATATGTACCTGAAGAGCCACCGCACTACGGGGTACGGGCTCGATGACTGAGTTCGCGCACCTCGAGACACTTTACGGCTGAGGTCGATCACCGGACCGCGCGCATGCCGGCTCCCATGACGACCCACAGGCGGATCCAGCCGTCGGGGGCCGGAGGAGGCCGGCCGCCCCGCACACTTCCAGACGTCCTGGCCGCGGTCAAAGAGCGGATCCTCGGCGGCGCGATCTGGCTGTTCGCCCTCGCCGCCGTCGGCCTCTTTCGCCTGGCCGATGCGACGCTCGATCTGCGGGTGTTTGGCTATGAGCATCTCGGGGTGCTGCTCCGTGAGGGGCGGCCCGTGTTGATCGTCGTGTGGCATGGCAAAGGGTTGCTTCCGGTCTTCTTCTTGCAGGGGCTGCCCCTCGTCGTGTACTCGAGCCACAGCCGGACCGGATCCATTCCTACTCTCTCGCGGGTCGTCCGGCAGCTGACCCTTGCTTCCCTCGCCCATCTCGGATACCAGGTGCTGGATGCCGCCCAGTTCGCATCGGAATCGCGCGGGGTGATCCGGTTCCTGCAGTATCTCTCGAACGGCGCGAGCGGCGTCATCGCCGCGGACGGACCGACCGGCCCGATCTTCCAGGCCAAGCCGGGCGCGGCGTACGTGGCGCGGAAGACCGGAGTCGCCCTCGTCCCCGTGGGCGCGGCGATGCGGGACGTCCTAGCGCTGGATTCCTGGGATCGCTTCGAGATCCCTCAGCCGTTCACGAAGGCCGCGATCGTGATCGGAGAACCCATCGTCATCCCCGAGGACGCCGCGGACGAAGTCCTCCCCCAGCTCTCCGCGCACTTGGAAACCGTCCTGAACGATCTCACCGCCCGGGCTGAAGTGGAAGTGTACGCGGAGACCGTCCCCACCCCGTCCTTCTAGAAGTGGCGGAGCATCCGCAGCACCGCCGCCGCAGCCGCAATCAGCATGCCCAACAGGAGCACGGGAAAGAGGAGGAACCACAGCGGCGATGTCGTCCGCTGCGCGATGCCAAACAGCAGGACGAGGAAGGTGATACCGGCGGCGGCCACGACCAGCGACACACGCCCGCTGAGGACCGCCCGGCGCCCGGCCATCACGAGGCAGGTTGTTTCAGTTGGGCGACTTCGTAACGGAGACGGATGATCGTCTCCTCGTAAGACTGGAGGATGCGTGTCTGGCGCTGGAACCGCATAGCGAGGTAGCCGGCGTACATCGCGATCCCCCAAAACGCCAGGATCTTCACGGCTTCGGCGGTCAGATCTCCACCGGGCGGCACGGCGAAGACGACCGCGGCGTAGGCGACGTTGTAGACGACCGCGACAAACAGGGCCATGCCCATCCCATACCGGAAACTGTTGCTGACCAGGACGATGAAAT
>DATDEG010000330.1:0-5456 GCA_036523465.1 bacterium | reverse complement strand
CCAGGTGGTCGCCGGGCTCAACGGGGACCCTCGCTTCCACGGCATCCTCGTCCAGCTCCCACTCCCCAAACATGTCGACCCAGAGCGCGTCATCGAGCGGATCTCTCCGGACAAGGACGTCGATGCCTTCCATCCCGTGAACGTCGGCCGGCTGTTGCGCGGTGAGCCCTGCCCCCTTCCCTGCACGCCTCACGGCGTCGTGCAGATGCTCATCCGCAATGGATACGATCCGAAGGGACGCCACATCGTCATCTGCGGCCGGAGCAATCTCGTCGGCAAGCCGCTGGCCGCGATGCTGATGCAGAAGAAACCGGGCGCCAACGCGACCGTGACCGTCTGTCATACCGGCACACGTGATCTTCCGGCGATCACCCGGCGCGCCGAGATCCTTGTTGCCGCGATGGGCAGCCCGCGCGCGATCTCCGCGGACATGGTCACGCCCGGAACGGTGGTCATCGATGTTGGGGTAAACCGCGTACCCGATCCCGCCACGGCCAAGGGATTCCGGCTCGTCGGCGACTGCGACTTCGACGCGATGAAGGAGGTCGCCGAAGCGATCACTCCGGTGCCGGGCGGCGTCGGCCCGATGACCGTGACGATGCTGTTGCTCAATGTCGTGGAATCTGCCGAACGCGAGCTGCGGGAGCGCGCGGCACGAGAGGAGCGGAAGTCCGCATGACCGTGACCCGTCGGAGCCCTGTGCCGAGCGATCTGGAAATCGCGCAGGAGACTGCCCTGCTCCCGATCCATGATGTGGCGGAGCGTCTTGGGGTGCGGGACGAGGAGCTCTTGCCGTATGGGCGCGCCATGGCCAAGATCGACGCCCCGGCCGTCCTCGAGCGTCTCGCCAATGCCGGAAACGGTAAGTTCATCACCGTCACCGCGATCACCCCAACCCCGCTGGGCGAGGGCAAAACAGTGACGAGCCTGGGGTTGGGCCAGGCCCTGGCGCTGTTGCGCTACCGCGTCTGTAACGTGCTGCGCGAGCCGAGCAAAGGCCCGACCTTCGGGATCAAAGGCGGGGCCTGCGGCGGCGGCTACTCGCAGATGCTGCCGATGGAGAACATCAACCTGCACTTCACCGGCGACATCCACGCGGTGGAGAGCGCTCAGAATCTGGCGGCGGCGGCGATCGATGCGACTCTGATGCACGGGAACCCGCTCGCCCTCGATCCGCTCAGCGTGACCTGGCCGCGTGCCGTCGATGCGAACGACCGGGCGCTGCGTGACATCGTGGTCGGACTGGGCGGCCGGTTGAACGGCCTCCCCCGGCAGACGGGGTACTCCATCACCGCGGCCACGGAGACCGCGGCGATCCATTCACTGGCCAGGAACCTGGCCGATCTGCGGGAGCGCTTCGGACGGACGGTCTTCGGCTTCACGCGCGAGGGCAGGCCCGTGACCGGCGAAGACCTCAAGGTGGCCGGCGCGATGACCGCCCTGATGACCGATGCGTTGATGCCGAACCTCGTGCAGTCGACGGAGAATCATCCTGTCATCGTGCACGGCTTCCCGTTCGCCAATGTCGCGCACGGGAACAGCTCCGTCGTCGGCGCGATGGTCGCCCGCAAGCTCGCCAATTATGTCATCAGCGAAAGCGGATTCGGCAGCGACTGTGGGTTTGCGAAGCTCATGGACGTCGTCGTCCGCCAGACCCCCGGGCTCACCGTCGACTGCGCGGTCGTGGTCGCCACCGTCCGCGCGCTCAAGCAGCACGGCGGGGCCTTCCGCCTGCGGCCCGGGATGGCCTACAGCAAGGTAAAGGAGGCGGCGGAGACGGAGAACCTCGCCGCCGTCGAGGCCGGCTGCCGGAGCAACCTCGCCGCACACATCAACATCGTCCACACATACGGCGTCCCGGTTGTCGTGGCCATCAACCGGTTCACCTCCGATACCGACGCGGAGGTCGAGCTGGTGCGGCGCCTCGCCGAGGAGCTCGGCGCGGAGGCGGCCGTCCTGCACGACGCGTGGGGCAAGGGCGGCGAGGGAGCCATCGACCTCGCGCGGGCCGTCATCCAGGCCACCGAACGACCTGTCGAGAACCGGTTCTTCTACGCATCCGACGCCTCCGTCGAGGAGAAGATCGAGGCGACGGCGACGCGGCTCTACGGCGCCGACGGCGTGGACTACTCACCGCTGGCCAAGGAGCGGATCAAGCTCTACACCGACCTGGGCTACAATACGCTGTCGCTGAACATGGCGAAGACCCACCTCTCACTCACCGATGATGGAAGCCGGATGGGCGCGCCGCGTGGATGGCGGCTCTTCATCCGAGACATCCGCGCCTGCGTTGGCGCCGGATTCCTCTACCCGCTGGCGGGCGAGTTCCCCACGATGCCCGGCCTCCCGTCCAAACCGGCCTTCATGGCCGTCGACGTCGACCTGAAGACGGGGAAGATCAAGGGCCTGTTCTAGGAGGCGCCGGCGTGGGTCACAGATGATCGTCGTCATCGGGGGACTGTTCATCCTCGATCTGTTCCTGGTTCCGGCCGGCGTGTGGGGCGAGGGCCTGAAAGGCTTCATCAGCTTCGGCTACATCCCCAAGGGCGTCGACCTGCTCCTGCTCGGTGCCCTGGTCGGCTACTCGGCGTACGGCGGCTTCGGAAACAACGCCATGACCAACTGGTACCGTGACAAAGGCTACGGGATGGGGCAGAAGGTCGGCTACATCTCTCGGGCCATCGGCGGCGCCAAGGTGAAGGTCTCACCCGTGGGGAAAGTCGCCGACCCGACGCCCGAGAACGTGAACTCCTGGCGCACCTGGTTGCGGATCCTCCACATGGACCAGTGGTACATCTTCTTCATCGGGGCGATGCTCGGCATGTACCTCCCCGGCATCCTCTACCGGGCGATGGTTCCGCTGGGCACCGACCTCCCGCGTTGGGGCGTGGCCTCCTACATCGGGCAGCACCTCGGTGCGGGCATCTGGGGCATCTACCTGGCGGCATTCTTCGGGTTCTGGATCCTGTTCAGTACTCAACTGAGCAACGTGGATCTCGCCGCCCGCCAGATCACCGACATGGTGTGGAGCCGGCTGGAGAGTGTGCGCCGGTGGGCGAAGGAAGACATCCGCCGCGTCTACTATGCGATCCTGATCGTCTTCGTGATCTGGGGCGCGCTGTTCATCGGCTTCCGGTTCCCGTTGTTCCTCGTCGCGGTGTCCGCGAACGTCGCCAACTTCACGATGGCGCTGTCGGCAATCCTGACCATCGTGCTGAATCGGAAGTTCCTGCCGAAGGAGTTCCGTCCGAGCGCGTGGCGCGAAGTTGCGCTTCTCGGGAACGTCGTCTTCTTCGGTTTCTTCTTCGTGTTCTTCCTGATCAATCTGCCTAAGATTCTGCGACCGTAAGGAGGAATCTGATGGATACCGCGCCGGTCCCTGAACGCCTGCTTCTCGGTCCCGGACCGAGTCCTGTCCCGCAACGGATCCTGCAGGCGATGGCATCCCCGGTTCTCGGTCATCTCGACCCGGCGTTCCTCGCCGTGATGGACGAGACGATGACCCTGCTCAGATCCACGTTTCTCACGACCAACAACCTCACCATCCCTGTCTCCGGCACGGGGAGCGGCGGGATGGAGGCGGCCGTGATGAACGTCGTCGAACCGGGCACGCGCGTCGTCGTCGCGGCGATCGGGTACTTCGGCGAGCGGATCGCGGAGATGGCGCGACGGGCCGGCGCGGAGGTCGTCACCGTCACGGCCCCGTGGGGTCGTCCGGCGGATCTCTCCGCGGTTGAAGATGCCGTCCGCACGACCAAGCCCCGCGTGCTCACCGCCGTCCACGTGGAGACAAGCACCGGCGTCCTCCAGCCGCTCCCGCCGCTGGTCGAAATCGCGCATCGCTACGGGGCGTTCATGCTTGCCGACACGGTCGCCTCCCTGGGCGCCGTGGAAGTGCGGGTAGACGACTGGGGAATTGATCTAGCGTTCTCGGCGAGCCAGAAGTGCCTCGGCGCCCCGCCGGGGCTGGCTCCGCTTACCGCCAACGACCGCGTGCGTGAGGCCATCGCCGCGCGCAAGACCAAGGTCGCGTCCTGGTACTTCGATCTCTCGTTGCTCTCGACGTATTGGGGCGCCGAGCGCGTGTACCATCACACGGCGCCGGTCTCGATGGTCTACGCGCTGCGTGAGGCGCTGCGCGTTGTACATGAGGAGGGGCTTGAGGCCCGCTGGGCTCGGCACCGCGCCAGTGCCACGCAACTGTGGGAGGGACTTGAGGAGCTCGGCCTGCGCCCGTTCGTCCCGTTGGAGTACCGAGCGCCGACCCTCACGACCATCGAGGTTCCCGCCGGGGTCGACGACGCCGCGGTCCGGCGCCGCTTGCTCCATGAGTACAACATTGAGATTGCGGGCGGCCTCGGCCCGCTGAAGGGCAAGGTCTTCCGCGTCGGTCTGATGGGGTCCGGCAGCACCCCGCGGAATGTCCTCACGTTCCTAGGGGCGCTCGGTGAATCCCTACGGGCGGAGGGGTACCGGCCCGGACGGCGCGCGGCCTAGTCAGTCCGTGCCGGCTGCAGCGTTTGTACCAGAGCGGGCTGCGCGCCGGCGCCGCGGTCCCAGCCGGGAGGAAGGCGGTTATTGCGGGCGGGCCGTGAAGCGAAACTCGATGTGGACTTCGTTTTCCGCGCGGAGGATGCCGAGGATCGATGGAGGCTGAAAGTCGAAGTCGGTCATCAGCAGCTTCGTCGTCGCCGAGCCAGTGAGCGCGGACGCGGAGAGGATGAGGGTCGTCTGAAACGTCGTGGGTCTCGTCACCTCACGGACCTTCAAGCGACCGGTGATCTCCAGGTGGAGCTCACGTCCCTCCTGATACGCGGCCGGCAGCCCCGTGATCTCGGTGGGCGTGAATTCTGCCGTAGGGAAACGCGCCGACTCCAGCCACCGGCCGCGGATCGCGTTATCGCGCCTGGGACTGTCTGACTGGAACCGGCTGATGTCCACCGTGATGGGCCCGACGCGGCTCTGCCGTGGATCGGTCCGGTTGATCGTGACCTCACCATGTATCGCGTCGGTGATCCCGACCGCGACGTTCAAGCGGTTGCCTTCATTGATGAACGTCTCCGATACGCGGTAGGTCACCTTCGACTCCCCGGGGACGATGACGAAGCGCTGCGGCGTAGGCGCGGCCGTCCGTGCGGGCGGCGCGGGGGCGGCCAGCAGCACGGTGATCGCGGCGGCGATGAGGACGAACATGCCGCGCCTGGGATGTGCCGCCCTACTCGTCTCGCAGCTCCCTCAGGACGCGGTCGCGGGACATCTCCATCCCGTGCTCGCGACGCATGTGTTCCTGGATCTTCTGGATGAGCTCCTCTTCGTTGTCGGCTTCCACCCGGTGTCCCAGTGCGCAACTCCATCGCGGCATCTGCTCTCACCCCCAAAAAGACACAGGAGACCCGGCGCCTCCATCCCGAAATTCTCCTCCGACGGGGTGAACTACTGCATCAAAGCTGGGGAGG
>DATDEG010000329.1:0-2253 GCA_036523465.1 bacterium | reverse complement strand
CTACAGGATGATGAGTCCGTGCCGGGCCGCCCGGGTGACGGCTTCGGTCCTCGTACGCGCGTCGAGCTTGGCGAGGATGGCATTGACGTGGAATTTCACCGTGTGCTCGCTGATCCCAAGCCGCCGGGCGATCTCCTTGTTCGGCAGGCCTTCGGCGAGCAACTGCAGGACGTCCATCTCTCGCGGCGTGAGGTCCTCGCCGGGACCGTCCTCACTCCGATCCGCGGGAGGACCGGACCGTTCCGCCGGGTCCAGCTCCACAGCCCCCAGCTCATCCGTCACCCGCAGACCCCGCGCGACCGCCTCCAGCGCGGCGCGCAGTGACAGACCGGGGATGTCGCGGTGCACGAAGCCTCCGGCGCCTGCCGCCAGCGCCTCAGCGGCAAGCCCAACCGGCCCAAGCATCAACACCGGAAGGTCGAATCCCCCCGCGCGCGTGAGTTGGGCGCGGGCAACCGCGATCTCGTCACCGAGATCCCACAGCACCACGTCGGCGGGAAACTCCGCGAGGTCGTCGGAATCCGGTTCACCCGAGGCGACGATCACCGTGTCGGGGAGCGCCGCTGTCTCGACAACCAGGCGATCACGCAGCGCCGGTTCGTCGGCGAGCACGACCACGCGCACGGGCATCCGGAATCAGATCAGGCAGCGGGGGACGGGGCGGCGCGGGGAGGCGGAGCGTTGGAGGTGTGTAGCGGCGCCTCCGGCAGGGCCAGGAGCACGAACAGCGCGACGGCCAGGGCGGCTGCCGAATAGGCGTAGATCCGTGTCACGGCGGCGGCGAATGCCCTGCGCACAACCGCGCGCGCAGCCGGCCGCACCTGCGCCGGCAGCACGTCCTGCATCGCGGCGCCTCTGTCGGCGCGCGAGCCCGAAAGTTGGAGGTTCACCTGGGCGCGCATCGCCGGGGGGAGTTGCGCGACGAGAGGACCGAGTCCGGAGCGCATCTCCGCCGCCACGACGTTGGCCAGGACAACGCCGAACAGCGCGAGGCCGACGACCGAACCGATCTGCATGAAGAACTGCCGCGCCGCGGTTGCGGCCCCGACCTTTCCGCGGGGCGCCGCGTTCTGCGCGGCAAGGTTGAGCAGCGGCATCGCCGGTCCGAGGCCGATGCCCAGGACGATCATCCGCCACGTCACGCCCCAGCGGGTCACCGTGGTGTCCATCGTGGCGAGCAGGATGTATCCGATCACCGCCACCGCAAACCCGCCGATGATCACTGCCTTGTAGCGCCCGACCCGGTACACCAACTGCGAGGATCCCATCGCGCCGGTCACGACCGCCAGGGTGAGCGGCATGAGCGTCGTCCCGGCGGCGGTCGCGGACACGCCGACGACGTTGACCATGAACAGCGAGAGGAAGAAGACGGCGCCCATGAACGCCGCCCCCATGAAGACGGAAGCCAGGCTGACCAGAGCGATCGTGCGATTCCCGAAGAGTTCAAGCGGCAGTACCGGCGAGGGAGCGCGCACCTCCACCGCGATGAACAGGGCGACGGCGACGGCGGACAACGCAAACAAGCCGAGGACGAGCGGTGACGCCCATGGATAGACCTGTTTGTCGAACGTCAAGGCGAGGAGGAACGGCACCACCGCCGTGACCAGGAGCGCGGTGCCGGCCCAGTCGATGGGCAGCCGGTGGCCGCTGCGCAGCGGCGGCATCTTCGTGATCGTGAGGAACAAGGCCAGCGCCCCCACCGGCACATTCACGTAGAAGACCCAGCGCCACGACAACGTATCGGTGAGGAATCCGCCCAGGTACGGGCCGACGACGCTGCTGACCGCGAAGACGACCCCAAAGAGCCCCGTGTACCGCGCACGCTCGGCGGGTGAGTAGAGATCGGCGGGGACGGCGAAGGCCGTCGAGGTCAGCGCCGCGGCCCCGACGCCCTGTAGTACGCGGAAGAAGATCAACTGCACCATCGTCCCGGCGATCCCGGACAGCGCCGACCCCAGGAGGAACACAACGATCCCAAACAAGACGATGACGCGCCGCCCGTAGAGATCGGAGAGTTTCCCGTAGACCGGAACCATCGTGGTGCTGGCGACGAGATACCCTGTCGAGACCCATGCCAGCAGTCGGATCCCGGAGAGGTCGGCTATGATCGCGGGAAGCGCGGTGGCGACAATCGTCTGATCGAGCGCGGCGAGGAATAGGCCGACAAGGACCGCGGCGAGGATAAAGAGTTTCTCCCGCGCAGGAAGTTGCGCGGGATCATGCTCGGTCATTGCCGGCACGGGTAGGGGAGCA
>DATDEG010000328.1:0-3048 GCA_036523465.1 bacterium | reverse complement strand
CACCTGCTCCAGGGACGCGGCGGTCGGAAGGATCACCGCGGGTCCCAGCCGCCGCGCCAGCCAGGCGAGCAGACGCGCCCGCGGCGAGGGCGCAGGGACCGGCGCGGCGGCGCCCTGCTGCTGAAGACGAGCCGTCCACTGTTCCGCGTGCCGGCGCTCGACGGATGCCAGCCGCCGATAGACTTCAGCCAGGGACGGGTCTTTCTCTATGGAAGCGAGCGTCTCGTAGAGGTACGTGCTGTCGATCTCATGACGCAGGTTGTCCAGCGACGTATCCATCGGTTCCGACCGCCTCTCCTCGTTCCACAAATTCCGTGTGTCCACCAGGCCGCAGGGTGCGCAGACGGCGCCGCGGCCGGAGGTCAACCGGCCGCGTGGTCCGAATCCCAAGAAGCACCATGTTGGGAAGATTCGCGTCTCCGCTCATCGCACTCTGCCTGCTCCTCACGACCATTATCGGATGGAACGGGCCGGCCGGGGCACAGACCGATCCGGTGATCGGGGCGGCGGGGGACATCGCCTGCGACCCCGGCAACTCGTACTTCAACGGCCGGGTGGGCACGCTCTGTCAGATGAAGGCGACATCGGACCTCTTGTTGGGCCTCAACGCCGCTGCGGTGCTTCCCCTCGGCGACCTCCAATACGAGGACGGCGCGCTGTCCAAGTTCCGGCGATCGTACGATCGCACTTGGGGCCGCTTGAAGGCGATTACGCGTCCGGCCCCAGGAAACCACGAGTACGGCACCCGCGGGGCGCAGGGATACTTCGACTACTTTGGCGAGATCGCCGGCGACCCGGGCCAAGGGTACTACAGCTATGACATCGGGGCGTGGCACCTCATCGCCTTGAACTCCAACTGCGGCCCCGTGGGCGGTTGTGGCTCTGGATCGCCGCAGGAGCGGTGGCTGCGAGCGGACCTGGCCGCGCATCCGGCTCGGTGCACCCTCGCGTCCTGGCACCATCCCCGTTTCTCATCGGGTTTCCATGGCAGCGATCGCCGCTATGACGCGTTCTGGCGCGCGCTGTATGACGCGGGGGCCGACGTCGTGCTCACCGGGCACGATCACCACTACGAGCGATTCGCGAAGCAGGATCCGAACGGTCGGCCCGACCCGGGCCGGGGCATCCGTGAGTTCGTCGTCGGGACAGGCGGGCGCAGTCTCTACGGGCTGAAGGAGGGAGAGGACAACTCGGACGTCTTCAACGCGGAGACGTTCGGGGTGCTGGCGCTCACGCTCCATCCCACGAGTTATGAGTGGAGGTTCGTGCGCGGTCCCGGGAAGGATTTCGCCGACTCCGGACGCGCTGCGTGCCATTGAGCCGCTGAGCGATGTTCACCGCGGAGGAACGGGACGACACCCGGGAGCGGCTGCTCGGACTGGCCCGGATGGATGCAGACGTCGGCGCTGCCGCGGTCACCGGCTCGTACGCGAGCGGCGGAGGAGACCGGTGGTCCGACATCGACCTCGCGTTTGCCATCCGCGGTGAGCTCGAGCCCGCGATGCAGCACTGGACCGACACCCTCTACCAGCAGTTCGCCGCCCTTCATCATTGGGATCTCCCGTTTGCCTCGAGCATCTACCGGGTGTTTCTCCTGCCCCGGGGCCTCGAAGTCGACATCGCTTTCACCCCGGCGTCCGACTTCGGCCCGCGCGGGCCGAATTGGCGAACGGTCTTTGGCGAGACGGTCGAGCTCACGCCGGGCCCGCCGCCCGCGCGCGATGAGTTCGTCGGCCTCGCCTGGCATCATGTGCTGCATGCTCGGGCCTGCATCGACCGGCGCAAGCCATGGCAGGCCGAGTTCCTGATCAGCGGCGCCCGTCACTACGTGCTGGCGCTGGCCTGCCTGCGCCACGGCGTTTCCACGCGGCACGGGAAGGGCGACGACTTCCTCCCCCGCGAGATGACCGCTCCGCTCGAGGCGACGCTCGTCCGGTCGATGGAAGAGGCGGAGCTCCGCCGCGCGCTCGAGGAAGTGACGTCGGCGCTGACCGCCGAACTCGAGCGGACCGATCCGGCACTGGCGGCGCGGCTGCGGCCGGTGCTGTCCGAGATCACATCGGAGTGACCGGCGTCGTAGGAGTCCGCAGGATCCATGCCGTCAGCCCAGGTCATTCCTGTCCTTCGCTACCCTGATGTGGGGCAGGCGGTGGACTCTTCTATCCCTTCGCGTACGGCCGGCCCAGCGCCTCAGGTTTTGCTAGCCCCCACCGCGTGCGGAACCAGGACGTCGAGATGATGCAGAGGATCGGGATCGTGATCGCGAACGGCACCATCCGCCACACGTAGCGGGACAGGACTCCGGGCAGGACCAGTTCGGGACTGAGCGACAGCTGCCACATGATGCCGAACAGCGAGGCGCCGGCCAGCAAGATCCAGGGATTCCACATCGAGAAGAACACGAGCGCCAGGCTCACGAATCCCCAGCCCATGAGGAAGTTGTAGTTCCACACGGGATTGTAGGAGAGCGTGTAGGTCGCCCCCGACAATCCGGCCATGATGCCGCCGAAGATCACGCACAGGTAGCGGACCGCGGCGACGGGGATCCCCGCGGCCTCCGCGGCCGCCGGATTTTCTCCCGCGGACCGGATCGCCAGCCCCAGCCCGGTCTTGAAGAGCAGGAGCCACACCGCCGCCACCAGCATGACTCCGAGGATGAAGAACGGGGAGAGGCCGAAGACCGCTGGGATCCGTTGGGACCCCAGGGGACCGGTGAAAGGGCTGCCGATGAACGTCGTCAGCCCGAAGCTGAGGATCCACAGCCCCATCCCGCTCACCACCTGGTCGCCCTGGAGGCTGATCGAGAAGAAGCCGTGGGCGAGTCCGAGGAGCGCGCCGATGCCGACGCCGGCAAGGAATCCCAGCGGGTAACTGCCCGTCGTCTGTGTCGTGATGAACGCGACGGTGCCCCCGAACAGCATCAGCCCCTCCAGCCCGACGTTGAGCACCCCGGAGCGTTGATTGACAAGCTCACCCAGTCCGGCGAAGAGGAAGATCGTGGACGCTTCGAGACTGCGTGCGATCAGCTCCCACATGGCCTTCAGGTCT
>DATDEG010000327.1:0-1854 GCA_036523465.1 bacterium | reverse complement strand
ATGACTCGCGAAGTCGCAGTGTAAGGAGAGCTACCAATGGGTCTGACCCGTCTCGCCATCAGCCGCCCGGTGGTCATCATCATGGCGTTTGCGGCCCTCATCGTCCTCGGGCTGCAGTCGCTGGGCCGCATGCCTGTGGAGCTCTTCCCCCGGATCGACATCCCCTTCGTCTCCGTGATCACGATCTATCCGGGCGCCGGCCCGCGCGAGATCGAGACGCTGATCAGCAAGCCGCTGGAAGAGTCGGTGAGCTCGATCACCGGCGTACGGAACGTCCAGAGCTCGTCTCAAGAGGGGATCTCCGTGCTCGCTCTGGAGTTCGTCGTCGGCACCGACCTCGATACCGGGGCCAACGAGATCCGGAGCCGGCTGGACGCGGCGCGGGCCAACCTCCCGCGCGAGGCGGAGACGCCGGTCGTCATCAAGGCCAGCGTGTCCGCGATCCCGGTGCTGATCTTCGGCATCAGCGGCGACCGTTCGGCCGCGGAAGTCCGGCAGATCGCCGATGACATCATCAAGGAGCGCGTCGGGAAAGTCTCGGGTGTTGCCTCGGCCGAGGTAACCGGCGGGCTGGTCCGAGAGATCCAGGTGGAAGTGGACAAGGACCGCCTGCAGGCGTACGGGCTGTCGATCTCCCAGGTCGCGCAATCGCTGGTGATGGAGAACCTCAATCTGCCGAGCGGTGCGATCCGGGAAGGGCGCCGGGAATACGCGGTGCGCACCATCGGAGAGATCCAGAGCGTGGATGATCTCCTCGCTGTGCGTTTGATCACGCCGGCTGGAGCGTCGATCCTCCTCCGTGACGTCGCCCGCATCTCGTCGGGGTTCGCCGAGCGGAGCGAGCTCACGCGGCTGAACCGGCGCGAGAGCGTCGGGCTCGTCATCCAGAAGCAGGCCGACGCCAACACCCTGCGCGTGGTCCAGGGCGTGAAGCGCGAGCTGGCCCTGCTGACTCCCGAGCTCCCCAAGGATCTCGTCGTGAAGGTCGCCTACGATCAGTCGACGTTCCTCCAGGATTCGCTCTCCGACGTCCAGGTGTCGCTCATCCTGGGGGCGATCCTCGCCGTGCTCGTCGTCTACCTCTTCCTCCACGACGCCCGGTCGACGTTCATCATCTCGCTCGCGATCCCGACCTCGATGCTGGCCGCGTTCACCCCGATGTGGGCCGCCGGATTCTCCATCAACATGATGACCCTCCTGGCGCTGGCCCTGTCCACCGGGATCCTTGTGGACGACTCGATCGTCGTGCTGGAGAATATCCACCGCCATCTGGCCCAAGGCGAGCTGCCGCGCGACGCGGCGCTCAACGGGCGGTCCGAGATCGGGCTCGCCGCTCTGGCCATCACGTTCACCGATGTGGTCGTGTTCGTGCCGATTGCCTTCATGGGCGGGATCGTCGGCCAGTTCTTCCGCGAGTTCGGCCTCACCGTTGCCACGGTCACGCTGTTCTCATTGTTTGTCTCCTTCACGCTGACCCCGATGCTGGCGTCGCGGTGGTTCAAGCGCCGCTCGCGCGAAGCAGACGACGGGGCGGGACTCGGCGCGCGGCTCTTCCGGCGATTCGACGCCTTCTACGAGCGGATGGACGTCGGGTACCGGAGTGTGCTCGCCTGGGCCCTCGGCCATCGCTGGATCGTCATCGCCGTGGGTCTGGCCGCGCTCCTCATCGTCCTGCCGCTGGCCGGAGCACTCGGCTTCGAGTTCATGCCGACCGTTGACCAGGGGCAGTTCTCGGTGAAGATCGAGACCCCGGCCGGGACGAACCTGACCACGACGAACCGGGTCGTGGCCCGGGTGGAAGAGCTCCTCGCCAGGCAGCCTGAGATCGAGGCGATGTTCACGCGCGTCGGATCG
>DATDEG010000326.1:0-1797 GCA_036523465.1 bacterium | reverse complement strand
CGTGGAAGCGGGGGTCCCCGTTGAGCCCCGCGACCACCTGGAGGATCTCTGCCTCCGATGTCCCCGCAGGGAGCCGGATCGTCTCCTCATCGATCCCGACTTCTGCGGCCCCCTTCGCCTTCGCCGTTACGTAGGAGACCGACGCCGGATCCTCTCCGACCAGCACCACACCGAGCCCAGGAGTGATCCCTTGCCCGCGCAGCCGGTCCACGCGCCCGCGCAGCTCCAGACGGATCTGCGCGGAAGTCTCTGTGCCCCGCAGGATCTTGGCTGTCAATGCCGCGCCTCGCTTTCCCCGACGGTCTACTCAGAGTGGCCGGGCAATGCTCGGGGGTCCCGGACGCCACCGCCTCCGGGCGGCCGTGCCACCGCACACTAGGATAGGTCTGCGCGGTGTAGGCCCATATCCGTTCCCTGCCTGATTCTCGCCAACCCGAAGGGGTCAAGCGCGGGGGCCGCGCAGGGATTGAGACGGGAGGGCGCCCATAGGAGGTATAGAAGCTTCCTCCTGATGGTCCGCCGTGCGCTGCCATGGCTGGCGCTTCTGCTCGTGCAGATCGCCGGCAACACGCTATTCGGTCGAGTATCCCGAACCTGGTTCTTTCCCCAGCCGCTTGCCGCTTCTCCGGAACGCACAGCGCAATTGGCGATTGCGGCGCCGGTGGGATCGACCGTACAGCTGACGTTGATCAGCGCCGACGGACTCTCGATCAGACGCCTCACGAACACCTCAGGCGCGGTCTCCGGAATCGCGTGGGCACCTGATGGGCGGCAGATCGCCTTCGTCGATGAGTCCCGAGGATCGCGGCAGATCGGGGTGATCCCACCGAGCGGAGCTGCCCCCCGCGCCCTGACCAGTGGGCCTGACGATAACACCTCGCCGACGTGGTCCCCGGACAGCGGCCGCATCGCCTTCATCTCTACGCGCGGTGGACGCCGGGAGTTGTACGTCATGAACCGTGATGGCGGCGGCCTCCGGCAGGTGAGCCACGAGGGCGGGTACCGCACGGTGACGTGGTCTCCGGAGGGCAGGTACCTCGCCGCCGTGGCCGAGCGTGCGAGTGCCGACGAGTTGGATCTCTACGTCATGCGGCCGGACGGGACCCAGCGCCTGAAGGTCAATGGTCCACCGCTCCTTCCCCGGCCTGGGATGATGCTGCCGGCATGGTCACCGGACGGACGGCGCCTCGCTTATGTGTCGCGCGTCGGACGCGCGGAGCAGGAGATCACGATCGTCTCCGTGGACGGCCGAGAGAGACGCCGTCTCAGCACCGGATACGCGCCCGCGTGGTCTCCCGACGGGCGGTCTATCGCCTTCGTCGTCTCCCGCGTCGGTGACACACAGATATACGTGTCGAGGCCCGACGCGTCGGGTTCACGTCGGCTGACTCCCGGCCCGGGGATCCGCATCCTGCCCGCGTGGGCTCCGGACAGTTCGGCGATCGCCTTCGTTGACATCAGTGGGGGCGATCTCGTGGTGACCATCATGAAGCCTGATGGATCCGGTGTACGGCGTCTGCTCTCGACGACAGGCGATCTCAGCGGACTACCGCTGTTCGCCTGGCAACCACGGTAGAGGTAGGCTTCGGTTGTTCGTCATCTACCGACTGACGGGCGCACGCATGGGGGAGCTGTTCGGGTCCGGGGGGGGCTAGTGACATGCACCGTCGCCCGGACCGGCTGTTTGGCGGATACGTCCTCGATCTCGACGGGACCGTGTACCTCGGCGACTCCCTGTTGCCGGGCGCGAAGGAGGTCCTTCACGAACTGCGCGAGGCCGGGCGGCCTGTCCTCTTC
>DATDEG010000325.1:0-4849 GCA_036523465.1 bacterium | reverse complement strand
GAAGAACACCCGCGCAAACGCGAGCAGCTGAGCCTCTCCGGCGGAGAGCGAGCGCGGCCCGATCTGTGTGTCCAGTCCCGCCGGCAGGGAGCGCACCCACGCGGTCAGTCCCAACTCGCCGAGCACCTCGAAGATGCGGCGGTCTGAGATCGCCGGATCGAAGAACGTCAGATTGTCCCGCGCCGAGGCGTGGAATAGCTGCACGTCCTGCGTAACGAGCCCGACACGGCCGCGCAGATCCGCCAGGGGCACGTTGCGGACGTCGGCGCCGCCCAGCCGGATCGCTCCTCCGGTTGGATCGTAGAAGCGGACGAACAGCCGCCCCAAGGTCGTCTTCCCGCTGCCGGTGCGGCCAAGCAGCCCGAGGACCTTTCCGGGAGCGAGGGTGAACGAGAGACCTCTCAGGACGGGGTCTTCGGCCACGTAGCCGAAGGACACGTCATCGACTTCAGCGGCGAGCGGGCCCGCGGGCATCGTCCCAGATCCGTCGGCCGTCGCGCTCTCGAGTGCCAGCAGGTCGCCCACCCGGGAGATGCTCGCGCTGGCGCGCTGGAGCTCCTGCATCTGCCGCGTGATCTGCTCCAAGGGCCGCCGCAGCATCTCCGTATAGTGGAAGAAGAGATAGACGATACCCAGCGTGATGACCCCGCGCCTCAGCAGGTACGCGCCCATGCCGAAGGCCAGCGCGTTGCCTACGGCGAGCAGGCCCGCGGTCGTGGCCCACATCATCGTCCCCCGCAGCCAGGCCCGCCGGGACTTCGTCAAGATGTCCCGCATCCGCAGATAGAAGCGGTTGATGACGTACGGCACCGAGCCGCTGCTGCGGATGTCCTCGGTGCCCGCCAGACGCTCCTCGAGGAACCCCACCAGCATGGCGCTGGCCTGCCGCGACTCCTTGAAGTACGGGATGGAGGACTCCATGAGTCGCCGGAGGACGAGCAGCGCGCTCCCGGTGAACACCGCGTAAACGGTGCCGACGCGCCAGTCCTCGCGGAAGAGCAGGACGAGGATCCCCACGAGCAGGACGGCGTTCCCCAGGACCTTGATCGTGAACTGAGAGAAGAACGTCGACATCTGCGTGACGTCCCCGTCCACGCGCTCGATCATCTCCCCCGGCGTCCGCGCATTGTGGAAGGGCAGGTCCAATCGCAGGCAGTGCAGGGCGAGATCCTCCCGGACCTTGTTGGTCGCCGTCCAGCCGACGTTCTCGCTGGCATACACGGCGAAGGCGGAGATCACCTGCCCGGTCAGCGCGGCGACAATGAACACCCCCGCCAGGCTGAGCAGCCTCTCCTGCGGCGCCCCGCCCCGGGCCGCATCGATGAAGCGGCTGACGATCTGGGGCGTGAGGAGCTGCAGCCCGATGCTCCCCAACAGCAGCGTCGCGAGCTGCGCCACGCGCGGCCACTGCGGCCTCAGGTAAGTGGCGAGGAACCGCCGGTGCTGTGCGTATGAGATGGATGGAACCGCCATTGATCCTCGACGTTCTTCCGATAGCAGCCTAGATGGACGCGCGCCGCGGCGGATCTGCTGGGCAAAAGGAAACGGCCACGAGGCGCTTCCCCGAAACGACCCCGTGGCCGATAAGGACAGCCGACTGTCTGCTAGTCAGCGGACACGAGGCGCCGCCAGACGGGACCGCGCGGGACTGCCATACTTCGTCCAAACCATCGGCGCGCCTCCTTTGAAATCGACGGCATAGACACTACCAAACGGAGACAGTGCCGGTCAAGCGGGCGTGATGTTCTGATTCATCCTTAGGGCGTTGTCCGGATCGTATCGGCGTTTCAGGGCGGCGAGCCGAGCGTAGACGCTCGGGCCGTACGTCGTGCGGACGCGTTCGCTGCCCTCGTCATCCAGGAAGTTCACGTACGCGGTCCCGCTGGCGTGGGGGCGGAGATCGTCCCACACCGCCCGCGCCCACTGCTTCTGCGGTTCGGCCTGCTGAGGTGGCTCCCAGACGGCGTTGATGTTCACGGCAAATGCGGCCTCGCGCCCGGCGAAAGCGGTGCCTCCTATCGGCCTCTGGGCAACAGCGCCACCCATCTGGAACATGATGGTATACGACTTCGGCGATGGCGCCTCCCAGGCCCGGCCCGCGATGGCCTCGATCGCCCCATCGGAGAGCGCCGGGAGATAGTGCGTTTTCCAATAGTAGTGGAGTCCGTGGGGAACGCTT
This sequence comes from bacterium, assembly GCA_036523465.1. GTDB lineage: Bacteria > Sysuimicrobiota > Sysuimicrobiia > Sysuimicrobiales > Kaftiobacteriaceae > Kaftiobacterium. The sequence goes on along the minus strand of DATDEG010000325.1, from coordinate 2,670 downwards.
GGATCGAACATCGCCTGGTGCCGCACGTACGGCGTCGGGGCGATGAGGTCGAGCAACGGCGGACCGAAGGCCCGGAGGGGCCCAAGGACCCGCTCCGCTTCATCGGTCGGGCCGGTATGGAGGACGGCGATGCTAACGACGGGCCGGCCGTGAAGCTCGGGCGGATAGAGCGGAAGGGCTGGAACGTGCCTGAACGTCACGATCGTCGTGGCCGCATCCGGCAATGACGCGGCGAACTCCCGATAGAACCTGAGGACTTCGCCGGCGCGTTCCGCGGGATGAAGGACGAGCCCGGACAAGACGACCGGGCCGACTCGGTGGAGACGGAACACGAAACGCGTCACGACCCCAAAGTTTCCGCCGCCTCCGCGCAAGCCCCAGAGGAGATCACTGTTCTCAGATTCGGACGCGGAGTGGAGTTGCCCCTCGGCGGTCACGAGGTCAGCGCCGACGAGGTTGTCGCAGCTCAGTCCGTGGCGGCGCATCAGCCAGCCGATCCCGCCGCCGAGCGTCAGACCCGCCACCCCGGTGTGCGTCACGATCCCGCCGGGGACCGCCAACCCATGGACCTGTGTGGCGGCATCGACATCTCCCCACAGAGCCCCAGGGGAAACGGAGGCGAGACGTGCGTCCGGATCCACAGTGACGGCCTTCATGAAGCTGCAGTCCACGACCAGGCCGCCGTCGCAGACAGCCATCCCCGCGACGCTATGGCCCCCTCCGCGAACGGCAATGGAAAGGCTATGCTCCCGGGCGAAGCGGACGGCCGTCTGGATGTCTGCGGCGCTGAGGCATCGGGCGATGAGGGCGGGGCGGCGGTCGACCGCGCCGTTCCAAACCCGCCGCGCCGCCTCATACCCGTCATCGCCCGGCCGGAGCAGCATCCCGGCGAAGTCGTTCCCTAGATCGCCGCGTGCGAAGGTCTTCACTATCTCCTTGTGCCACATGTTACCATCGCCGCAGTGCCAGAGGGGCGAGTAGTCGTTCAATTCGAGTTCCGAAAGGGGCGACGCCGAATCTGGTTCGGGCATCCCCAACTGTGCAGGCGAGAGGGCCTTTACTCGTACAGCAGGAACGACTGCCGCAGCTTCTTGAACCGCTCCAGGCCCGGCTGCCAGGCCGCGATGATCTTCGCAGCGGGCTCCCCGCGCTGCAGCGCGAGGCGGACCTGCTTCGTCCCCCAGACGAGGTCGAAGAGGTACGGGCCCCGGCGGGGCTTGCGGAAGGCGAACTTGCTGCCCGGCATCCGCCGGATCTCGGCGAGGATGGTGACCGTCGTCGTCGTCGGAAGGAACACGCTGGGATCGGTGACGTGCAGCCGGACCCCGCGCCAGACGTTCCGTGTGCCCGGGAGGGGAATGGCCGAGGGTGAGAACCGCACCCCTGGAAGGTTGAGGGCGTTCAGCCGTTCGGCCAGCGCGACGCCGTCGAGCCAGGACGCCAGCACGACGCGGAAACGCGAGTCGGTACTCGTCCCGTTCCAGAGGTTGGTCCCGTCCAGCGGGCCCGTCGCCGCGTAGTAGGGGGAGATGTCGGGATCAATGAGTCCCGGTGAGGGAATCCCCCAGGGTAATCCCGTATCCGCCCAGACCATCTTCCGCTCCCATCCCTCCATGGGGATCACGGTGAGCTTCGCATTGATCCCGAAGGCGCGATTGTAGAGGGTGGCAAGCTCGCCCAGCGTCATGCCGTGCACGTACGGGATCGGATACATGCCGATGAAGGAACGGAACTGCGGCTCGAGCACGGGGCCATCGACGATGAGCCCGCCGAGCGGATTCGGACGGTCGAGGATAACCACCGGCTTCCCCGCGGCGGCGGCGGCCTGCATCACCAGTGCCATCGTGGACGCGTAGGTGAATGGCCGCGCGCCCACGTCCTGCAGGTCCACCATGAGGACGTCGAGGCGAGAAAGCATCTGCCGCGTGGGCCGGAAGGCGCCTCCGTACAGGCTGTACACGGGCATGCCGCGGCTCACGCTGTTGGGTACGCGGCCCCCCGCATCGTACGCGCCCTCGATCCCATGCTCCGGGGCGAACAGCGCGGTCAGCCGGAGCCCGTCCGCGCGTCCGAGGGCGTCCATCGTGCGCTCACCCTCGCTCGTCGTCCCCGCGGCATGGGTCACCAGACCGATGCGCCGGCCCCCGACGCTTTCGCCATCCGCGAGAATGACATCGGCCCCGACTTTGATCTGCGAGCGGACGGACTGGCCGGAAACGACGGGGGCCAGAGCGAAGACTACGAGGAGCGTTGCGGCGACGAATGCGCGGATCGTCCGATGCACCAGCCCCAACCTCGCCGAAGTAGAGTCCACAGACGCTGCGAGAGATGCGCCGTTGGCGGGATGTGTTCTTCGCTATGCCCCCATCGGCCTGCCCGTAGGCCCGCGCGCGGCGAAAAATCTTCCGGAGGATGGAGATGAAGGTCTATATATCGGTCGATATGGAGGGCATTACGGGAGCGGCGGTCGGCAAGCACGTCCAGCCCGGCGAACGTGAGTACGAGCGGATCCGCAAGCTCATGACCCAAGACGCCAACGCGGCGATCGAAGGGGCATTGGCCGGCGGCGCGACCGACATCGTCGTGAGCGACGGCCACGGGCCGATGACCAACCTGCTCATCGAGGACCTCCATCCCGCGGCACGGCTCATCAGCGGGAGTAACAAGCTG
>DATDEG010000324.1:0-2232 GCA_036523465.1 bacterium | reverse complement strand
GTGGAGCAGGGCGAGATCCGGCGCCTCCTGGAAGGCGCGCACATCCTCCTCGCTCCGAGCGTCACGGCCCAGGACGGGGATCAAGAGGGCATTCCAAACGTCGTGAAAGAAGCCATGGCGACCGGCATGCCTGTGGTCAGTACGCGCCACAGCGGTATTCCTGAATTGGTGCAGGACGCCGTGTCGGGCTTCCTTGTTGCCGAGCGTGACGTGGATGCCCTGGCCGAGCGCCTGGTCTTCCTGATCGATCATCCCGAGACCTGGCCGGAGATGGGGCGCGCGGGCCGCAGAAAGGTAGAAGCCGATTTCGATGTGGAGCACATGCACGACAGACTCATCGCCTTATATGCGCAGGTACTCGACCGCGGCGCCCATATCGCCGCGAGCGGGCGGGGAGTTGCGGTAGCACCGTAGCGTCTCTTCTGTCACTCTCATGTGCGGAATCTGTGGTCTTGCAGGCCGAGGACTGACTGACGCCCGTCCGGCGCTCACCCGGATGATCGGCGTCCTCCGTCACCGCGGACCCGACGGCGAGGGCGCAGTCTACCTCCCGGACTGCGCGCTCGGCCAGGCGCGGCTCAGCATCATCGACATCGAGGGTGGCGCCCAGCCCATGGCCGACTGGACGGGACGATACCACATCACCCTGAACGGCGAGATATACAATTACCGGGAACTGAAACAGGATCTTCTCGAGCGAGGGCACCGTTTCCGGACGCAGTCAGACACCGAGGTGATCCTCGCCGCCTATGCTGAGTGGGGTCCCGCGTGTCTCGACCGCCTCCGCGGCATGTTCAGCTTTGCCCTTTGGGACCGGGAGACCGGCCGTCTGTTCGCCGCCCGTGATCTCTTCGGCGAGAAGCCGTTCTACTATGCCGTGGGCTCCAAGGGGTGGCTGGTGTTCGGTTCGGAGATCAAAGCGTTGGTGGCCTCACAGCTCGTCCATCCCACACTGAGCCGCCCCGCCGTGGAGGCGTTCCTCGCGCTGGGATACGTTCCTCCGTCACGGACTATCTACGAAAACGTCGAGGTGCTGCCGCCCGCGCATTATCTGGTGTGGGACGGCCGGACGTTCCGGACCGTGCAATACTGGCGGCCGCGGCTGCAGACACGCGCGATTGCTTTCGATGAGGCAGCTGCGCAGCTGCGGACGCTGGTCCATCAGGCAGTGCGGAGGCAGATGGTCGCGGACGTCCCCGTCGGCGCATTCCTCAGCGGCGGTCACGATTCGAGCACCGTCGTCGCCGTGATGCAGGCCGAAAGCGCTGCTCCGGTCAAGACCTTCTCCGTCGGGTTTGGCGACGCTGAGAGCGAACTGCCGTATGCGCGGAGCGTCGCCGCCCGCTACCGCACTGAGCATCATGAGATCGACGCCGGCGCGCCCCCCGTCGGAGAGCTGCTGCACGTCCTGGCCAGCCAGCAGGACGAACCGCAGGGGGATCCCTCGGCGATCCCGACCTATCTCGTCTCCCAGTACGCCAGCCGGCACGTGAAAGTGGTTCTCACCGGCGATGGTGGGGACGAGATGTTCGGTGGCTATGCCTGGTATCCGATGCTGGCCCGGTCTGAGGAGAGACCGGCCTCCACTGCCAGATGGCTACTCCTACGGGCGGCCGCGGCGCTCCCAACGGCGGGTTCGGCAGCGCTCATCCGCCGCGCCCGGGCAATGCGGATCGCGTTGCGCTGGCCGGAGATGGTCACGCGCTACTTCGAGTACGTCCTCGATCCGAGAGGCGATTACCGCTACCGGGTGTGGGGGGACCCGGGTGGGGCGGTCCCCCGGTTCCGTCTCGGGCCGGCAGATCCCGCGTGGCCGGCCGACGGGGAGCAGGGGATGAATCGCGCTTTCTACTTTGATCTGACCTCATGGTTGCCCGGCGACATCCTCGTCAAAGTGGACCGCACGGCGATGGCCCATGGCCTGGAGACGCGGCCCCCGTTCCTCGACCGCGACCTTGCCGAGTTCGTCTTCAGCCTGCCGGTTCAGCTCAAGGTCACGCCGAACGCGACGAAGATTCTCTATCGACACGCCTTCAGTGATTACTGGCCCGACAAAGTGCAGGCCCGAGAGAAGAGGGGATTCGCCCCGCCCTTTCGGGAGTGGATGACCCGGCCTGACGTGCAGGGGCTGCTACGTGAGGTTCGCTCGGACAACTCGAAGCTGAGGGACCTCCTTCCCGGTCTCGAAGACGTGTGGTCCGATCTGGACGAGAAGCGGCGCTGGTTCCTGCT
>DATDEG010000323.1:0-2440 GCA_036523465.1 bacterium | reverse complement strand
GCGAGGTCCGGTAGAGGAGCACGATGCCCAGCGCGACCAGCGCGTAGAGGCTGCCGATGGCGAGCCCGCCGACGACGTACTGGATCAGAAGGGCCATGTCTTGAACCACACCTTGATCTTCAGCCACCGCCCATACAGGCCCAGGGGATCGACCGCCATGACGAAGACGATCACCGCGCCGTAGACGAGCGGGAGGTACTGCTTCAGCCCGGCGAGCTGCTGCGGGAGGATCGTCAGCAGCGCCGCGCCCAGCACCGACCCCGGAATCGTACCGAGCCCACCGACCACGATCATGCTGAAGTAATAGATGGAGTCGAACAGCGTGAACAGCTGCGGCTCGAGGAACCCCAGGAGGTATCCGACCATTGCTCCGCCGGTCCCGGCGTAGAATGCGCTCACGGCGAAGGCGAGGGTCTTGTAGACCGTGAGGTTGACGCCCATCGCTTCGGCGGCGATATCGCTGTCCCGGATGGCGACGAACGCCCGGCCGATGTGGGACCGGGCCAGATTGACCGCGCCCCAGACCAGCAACACGGCGAGCGCGGCGAAGAGATAGTAGATGTGCTGGTCGTGCAGGCGCGCGCCGGCGATGGAGAGCTTCGGTAGGAAGAGACCGGCGCGCCCGCCCGAGAGCGCTTCCCAGTTCGTGAGCACCTGATTGACGGCGATGCCGAAGCCCAGCGTTGCGATCGTCAGGTATGGACCGGTCAGACGCAGCGCTGGCACGCCGACGAGGAACCCGAATCCCGCGGCGACCAGGCCCGCGCCGAGCATCGCCAGCGGCCAGGGGACACCGAGCCGCGTGGCCAGGATCCCCGCCGTGTATGCGCCGATCGCCACGAAGCCGGCGTGCCCGAGGGAGATCTGGCCGGTGTACCCGACGAGAAGATTCAACCCGACGGCGATGACGGCGTGTGCTGCGATGAGGGATGCGGTATAGAGGAAGTACCGGGGGGCAAGATACGGGAGGAGCGCGAGGACCCCGAGGAACCCCAGGAGCGCCGTCCACCCCAGCGCCCCGCGGACGTGGTAGAGGTCTTCCTCATACCGCTGCCGGAATTCCACGCCTTCCGCGAATTCTCTTTGGGCGGCGCGCTTCCCTCTGCAGCGGGGGTGCCGCGCATTTTACACTTTCCGACTCAGAATGGTATGATTTTTGGGACACTCTGTGAAAGGACGCGTGTGCCGTGAGAGTTAATCATCTCAAACTTCTCGTCGGCGGCGTGCAACTGCGCGACGGCGTGGTGACGATGACCGACGTGCTCGGCAGCATCCTCGTCCGCGCCGGGCTGCATGTGCTGGCGATGGAGCGCGGCTACGCCTCGACCATCTACGGGGCGCATCAGTATGACCCGATGGTGATCAGCGAGGCGCCGCCGATCTCATGGGGCGACCGCTTCGTCGACGTGCTCATCGCCCTCGATTACGATACCAATCCTGACGCCAACGAGCAGCCGAACCGTGACACCGTCTTGCGCCACGGCAAGGAATTGAAGGAGGGCGGGATCCTCATCTACGACAGCAGTACCGGGACGATCAACACCGATCCGCTCGAGCGCCGGGGGGTGAAGATCTTCCCCATCCCGGCCCGCAACATCGCCCGCGATGAGCTGAAGAAGGACGTCGTCAAGAACATCATCATGGTCGGGGCGTTGTTCCGGCTGCTGGACTTCGACCCGAAGGGTGAGTACTTCCGCGCGTTGATCGAGGAGCGGTTCCTCAGTAAGGGGCAGGACATCGTCGATCTGAACATCCGCGCCGCCCAGCGCGGTCGCGAGGCAGCGGAAGAGGGCCTCCGCGCGCACGGGTGGACCGACGTCGGTTACCGCGTCGAGCCGCGCCGGCTGCCGGAACCCTTCATCTTCATCACCGGAAACGAAGCCCTGAGCATCGGAGCGATCAAGGCGGGCTGTCGCTTCTACGCCGGGTACCCCATCACGCCGGCCTCGGCCATCCTCGAGTACATGGAAGAGCACCTGCCGAAGTACGGCGGGCGGGCCATGCAGGGACAGAACGAACGGGAGTCGATCCGCGCCGCGATCGGCGCCGCGGTGGCCGGCGCCCGGGCGATGGTCGGGACCTCAGGACCTGGGCTGTCGCTCAAGGTGGAGGAGTTCGGCACTTCGGGGATGACCGAGACACCCGTGGTCATCGTCGATACACAGCGGGCCGGCCCGAGCACGGGCATGCCGACGAAGAGCGAGCAGGGCGACGTGTGGCTGTCGGTGTTCGGCGGCCACGGAGAGATCCCGCGCATCGTGCTCGCCCCCGGCGATCAGGAAGAGTGCTACACGCTGATGGTCGAAGCCCATCACCTCGCCGACAAGTACCAGTGCCCGGTGTTCTTCCTGACCGATCTTAACCTCTCCGAGGGCCGCAAGACCATTCCCGAGTCATTCTTCCTCAAACAGAAGACGAGCGTGGACCGGTCCACGCTCGT
>DATDEG010000322.1:0-1709 GCA_036523465.1 bacterium | reverse complement strand
ATGGCGACGCCCGTGCGCATCGGCGTCGTCATGATCCTCCTGAACGCCGGTCTGGACTACGTCCTCATGCGGGTATGGGGCGCAGCTGGGATCGCGCTGGCCACGTCGATCGTCGCCACCGCCAACGTGGTGACGCTGCTGTATCTGCTGCGGAGCCGTCTCGGCGGCGTGGGGGGGATCGGGGTGGGGTCCACGACGGTGCGGGCAGGCGGCGCGGCCGTGGTCAGCGGCCTGGTGATCTGCGCGGCGCTCCGCCTCGCCGCCGGACCGGTGGCATCACTCGGCGGCATAGGACGGCTCGTGGAGCTGGGAGCGGCCGCCGCCGCGGGCGGCGCGGCCTACCTCGTGCTGTGCCGCCTGCTCGGTGTCCGCGAACTCAGCGACGCCTGGGCGATGGTCGTGCGCCGGTCGATGCCCCGCGCGCCCGGCGGGCCGCGATAGGCAGTGGGCAATGCGATGTGGTATCGTACCGTCATGAGCCGTTAGCACTCGGCCATATCGAGTGCTAAGGGAGGGCCTCGTGCTGGATCTCGACGCGCGCAAACAGGAGATCCTCGACGCCATCATCGAGGCATACATCCACGATGCCGAGCCGGTGGGGTCTGAACGGCTGGCCCAGAGGATCCATCTACGGATGAGTCCGGCCACGATCCGAAACGAGATGGCCACCCTGGAGGAGATGGGGTATCTCTCGCACCCCCACACCTCGGCCGGCCGGGTCCCGACCGATCGAGGCTACCGGTTCTATGTCGATTCGCTGCAGCAGAACGAGCCGCTGAGTGCCCAGGATCGCAATCGTGTACGGCGCGTGCTCCACCCCGGCGAACAGCGGGAGCGGCTCCCTGAAGAGGTGGCCCGCGCCCTCGCCACGATCACCGAGTACGCCTCGATGGTGACCTCTCCGGGGGCAGAAGATCAGGTCTTCAAGCACCTCCATCTCATCCCGCTCACCGAGCATGAGGTCCTGGCGATCATCGTCACCGACATCGGGGTTTTCCACGGCAAGACGTTCTCGACCCAGGATCCACTCGAACCGGACGCGCTCGACCGGCTGTCGCAGCTGGTCAGCCACCGCCTGCACGGATATGCGCTCACCGAGATCAGCGGTGAGCTGCTCTCCCGGTTCCTCCACGAGGCGGCGTGGCAGCACCGGATCGTCGAGGAGCTCGCCGCCTGGCTGCGCCAGCGCCTTCCCCGCCTCGCCGACCGGCGGATCCACATCGAGGGAACCGCCAACATCCTCAAGCAGCCTGAGTTCCGCGACGCCCGGTCGGCCAGGCCGATCCTCTCTGCGCTGGAGCGCGAGGAAGTCCTCAGCGACCTCCTCCGTGCAACCGAAGGGCGGGACATCTGGGTGACGATCGGCCGTGAGCACCGGTACGAGGAGCTCCACGGGACGGCCGTGGTCGCCGCGGCGTATCGCTTGGGTGGCCATCCGGGCGGCGCGTTGGGGATCGTCGGCCCGACCCGGATGAAGTACGCGAAGGTCATGGCCCTCGTCCGGTACCTTGCCGTCAATCTCACGGAGCTGCTCGGGGAGCCGTCCTGATACCGCGGATGCGCGACTTCTACGAGGTCCTGGGGGTCGAGCGGGGGGCGTCGCCGGAGGAGATCAAGCGCGCGTTCCGGCGCCTCGCCCGCGAGCACCATCCCGACGTCAACAAGGACGACCCCGAGGCCGAACGCTTCAAGGAGATCAACGAGGCCTA
>DATDEG010000321.1:0-3180 GCA_036523465.1 bacterium | reverse complement strand
GCGAGGTCCTCGGAGGCCACCTGTGCCGCTGTACCGGGTATCAGGGCATCATCGAAGCCGTCCGGGACGCCGCGGGCCGTCTCGCGGAACGGTGAACCGCGCTCCAGCCACACGCCCGCTCAGACTCTCGGCCACCTCGCTCAGCAGCCGGATCGTCCCGATGTTCGATCAGGCAGGGCAAGGATCGGTTCTCGCCGCCTTCGCCCGCAGTTGCTACGTCGAGTTGCGCGGCCGCATCGTCGCCGTCGTCGCCCCCGAACTGCTCAACGGGCCGCTGAATCTCGTTGTCCCGTTTCCGTCGGAGACCACCCTCTACCACATCCCGCCAGGAGGAAACGTCGCGGTAACCGGGGGTGTCCTGGAGATCGCGGGCCGGCTGTCGATCGACTTTGCGCCGGCGCGGCAATGGCGTTCCCACATCGAGCCGATGACCGTCGTCGCGGCGCGTGCGGTGGAGCTCGCGCGGACGCTGGCGTCTATTCGAACCATTCTCGATCGGGATGCGCCGCAAGGCAGTTTCGCGCGCGCGGCAGGACGGCCGCAGCGCGCCGCGGATGGGATGGCCCGGCTTTCCGCTGCGCTCCGTACTGGAGACGCCGCGCTGGCCGGCCGGGCGGCGATAGATCTTGCCGGTCTTGGACCCGGCCTGACACCTTCGGGCGATGACGTGCTCGCCGGCGCCCTGCTCGCGGTCGCTATCTCCGAGCCGCCGGACGCCCACGACATTCGCGCACAGATCATGGCATCCGTCCGGGGCCGCACCACCAGGATCAGCGAGGCATACCTCGCGCCGGCCGCGGACGGGGACGCCGGCGAGGCCTGGCACACGCTGATTGACCTGATGAGATATGTCGAAGTCCCCCCAGGCAACAAGCCCTTCCGAAGTAGTAACGGCCTCGTCGGCGACGGTGCCGGCGAGGCCCGCCGGCCGGAACGCCTGGAGGCCGCCGTGCGGGGGATCATCGCCGTCGGTGAGACGTCAGGAGCGGACATGCTCTCGGGCTTTGTCCTGGGGATGACCGGATTTCCTCACGCGTGACCACCGGCCGCGAGCGGCTGAGCGGCTACCTGGCCGTGATGGGAGCGGCAACACTGTGGGGCATCTCCGGGGTCGTCGCCAAGGGGCTATTCAACCGGAAGATCTCACCCTGGACGCTCATCGAGATCCGCCTCACGGCGGCATTCGGCATCCTGCTCGCGATCGGGCTCAGCCGGCGCGCCTCTCTCACCGTTCCCCGCAAGCATCTCGGGCGGCTCATCCTCCTCGGCTTGGCGATGACCTCCGCCCAGTTCACGTACTACTTCACGATCAGCGTGACCAATGTGGCTACCGCGCTGTTCCTCCAGTACACCGCGCCGGTGTTCGTTGCGCTCTACGGACGCGTGGCCCAGGGTGAATCGCTGGGATGGCTCAAGGGCGTGGCGATCGTCCTGGCCGTCGCCGGGAGTTATTTCCTGGTCACCGGTGGAACCGGCATCCGCGTTTACCCACTGGGGATCACGACGGGTCTGCTCTCAGCCGTCGCCTTCGGTACCTATGCGATCCTCGGGCGAGGACGCGTGCGGCAGGCCGGCCCCACGGTGTCGCTTCTCTACGCCTTGGGCACGGGAGCGGTGTTCTGGACCATCGTCGTCCCCCCATGGCGGGCATACTTGGCGGGCTACACAGCGCAGGAATGGCTGCTCTTCGCCTACATCGTCGTCTTCGGGACGCTCCTGCCGTTCGGATTGTTCCTACGCGGGCTGCGCACGATCTCGTCGAGCATGGCGAGTCTCACGGCAACGCTCGAGCCTGTGGTCGGCGCGACGGCGGCATTCCTCATCCTGGGAGAGGTCCTGGCCGGTGCGCAGATCGCCGGTGGCCTGGCCATCGCCGCCGCCGTCGTCCTCATGCAGGTTGCCGATATCCGCGGATCAAGAGTCGAGGGAGCGTTGCCGCCCGCGCCGAACTGACCGAAGACCCCGACGCGAAGGAGGAGGACGTGATGGCAAAGATCCTGGTGCATCTGACGCACGGCCCTGAGCATCCCACGCGGGCGGCGCTTGCCTTCCTTGTCGCGCGCACCGCGCTCGAGGAGGGCCATTCCGTGACGATGTTCCTCGCCGGTGACGCAGTGCAAATGATCCGCGACGCAGCGCTTGACGGCGTTCAGGGATTGGGTACCGGCCGCATCCGGGATGCCTACGACGCCCTCGTTGCCGGCGGCGTTCGGATCTATCTCTCTGGAATGTCGGCCAAGGCGCGGGGCGTGACTGAGGCCGACCTGGCTGGGAAGCCTGCCGAATTCGCGATGCCCAGTGTCCTCGTGCGCGCCGCGTTGGAGAACGACCGCATGTTCACCTACTAGCGCAGGCCCGGTGTCTCCTGAGAAGCCCGTTGACTTACTTGCCGAGATACTTCAGGGGATCCACGGGGTAGTTCATGTAGCGGATCTCGAAATGCAGGTGGGGGCCCGTGCTGCGTCCCTCGCTTCCGACCGCCCCGATGACCGCGCCTTGGCGCACGTGGGCTCCCGGCTGAACATTGATGGCGCTCAGGTGCGCGTACACCGTGGCCCAGCCCGCCCCGTGATAGATGTAGATGCTGCTCCCGTATCCGGCGTATGCGCCGGAGTACTGGACGGTTCCGGCCGCGCTGGCCAGGACCGGCGTGCCGGGCGCCGCCGCGATGTCGATTCCCCAGTGATGCTGGCGGACCGCCGGCTGGAAGGGATCGGCACGCCACCCCAACGGCGAGGTCAGCCGGCCCCAGGTCGGCGTGATGAAGTACGCGTGCGGACGTGCATCGGCGCGGACCGCGGGGAGTGCCGCGGCAAGCATGACGAAGACGGCGAGGAGGCAACGTTTCACGGGCGGCGTAAGGGCGAGACAGTTGGGATGTCTTCTGTCTCATGCCCGCGGCCCTAATGCTCCAGACGGTGGGAAGGAGGAGACCCCGAAGCCTGTCGAGTACGCGGACTTGGGACGGGCTAGAGGTTGTGGGTGGGGTGGGTATCTATCAATCGATAGACAAGACGATCCGCTCGCCGGCTTCAGATCATCCGGGCTCGGAGCCGCCGGATAGCAAGCCATCCGAGGACGACGAGCACGGCCACGGGGGCGAGCGCGCTCAGCATCACCGCCGCGCCCTCCACGCCGGTGAGGATCTGGCGGACGGTATTGAGAAACGCGGCCCGGATG
>DATDEG010000320.1:0-3200 GCA_036523465.1 bacterium | reverse complement strand
GACCGTGAGATCTTTGGTGTTGAGAAGGAAGCCGACGGATTCGAGCGTGCGGCTGCCCTGCAGTGCGTTCAGGAGCGGCGCCAGGGCGCGGACCGCTCCCTCGTACGCCGCGATGAGCGCTTGCTCTTCCTCCAGCTCCAGGCGAGTCCGGGTCAGATCCCGCACCCGCCGCTCGATCTCGGCGGTGCTCGCATCAACCGCGTCCGCCGTCGCGCCTGGATCGATCGTCCCCTCACCCGGGGAAGCGGGTGATGATGGAAGCAGCATGAGCAATCCGTCGATGCGATTGATGGCGCGCTCGATGGCCTGCAGCTGCGCCGACTCCGCTTCCCCGAGTTGCACCCGGGACACCGCCTCGGGGACATCGTCCGATTCGATGTGATCGATATGCAGAGACCCCAGCGCCTGCACGTCCTCGATGACGTGGCTGAGGAGGCGCTTTGGCCCCAGGACGATGACCTGGCTCATTTCAACGATCAATCGTGTTCTCCCGGATGACCCGCGCTACGGATATGGGATAAGGAAACGGGGAACAGCAAACACCTACTCCAGACCGCTCAATACGCGTCCCACGACCAGGTCCACGGCCTGAGGCGTGCGCTCCACCGCTCGAGAGCGCACCCGTTCAGCCTCGACCTGCGCCGCCTCGGCGCGCTCCTTCGCGATGGCCTCGGTCTCGCGGGCGGTCTCCGCCTGGACGCGTTCCGCCAGCGCCGCCGCCTCACGGCGGGCCTGCTCCTGCAGCTCCCTGGCGCTCGCTTGGGCGCTCTCGACCAGACGGCGGGCCTGCTCGCGCGCGCTCGCGACCTGCGCTTCGAGTTCGCGTTCCTTTGCCGCGATCAATTCGAGGAGGTTATCGGCGGCGTGGTCGCTCTTGGCCGTCATCGCTCACACCCTGCGCACGAGTCCGGTACGCGAGAAAACCCAGGCACCGCGCAGCCACGCGATCCCTGGGCCAAAGCATCTGTGCAGCCCGCCCCGAAAATCAAAGTACGATTTTCGGGGACCCCGGCAATCATATCAGGGGCGGCGAAACAGCGTCAACAGCGCGTCCTAGAGGCGGAGCAGCAGGGTCGCGTTTCGCGCCAGGTCGATGAGGGGCTGCGGATAGAGCCCGATGACGATCGTCCCCAAACCGGTCAGGCCGAGCGCCACCTGCAGCGCCGCCGGCTCGGGAACGCTCCGATCGGCCGCCGCCGGCATGACGTACATCGCCCGGATGACCCCCACGTAGTAGTAGAGGGAGATGACGCTGTTCACGATGCCGACGATGGCGAGCCAGAGCAGACCGTTGTCGATTGCCGCGGCGAGCACGTAGAATTTCCCGACGAACACCGACGTCGGCGGCAATCCCGTCAGCGACAGCATGAACACGGCCATGAGGAACGCGGAGACCGGCGCGCGGCGGCTCAGCCCGGCGTAGTCGGGGATGTCGTCGGAGCCGAGCTGCATCCCGATGAGCACCGCGATGAAGAACGCTCCCAGCTGCGTGAACAGATAACCGAAGAGGTAGATGAGGAGGCCCGGCACGCCGAAGTCCCCCCGGAACGCGGCGAGCCCGATGAGGATGAACCCCGCGTGGCTGATGCTCGAGTAGGCCAGCATCCGCTTGATGTTGCGCTGGGGCAGAGCCAGGAGGTTGCCCAGCGTCATCGTCACCGCGGCGAGCACCGCCATGAGCAGGGGCCAGTTCACCCGCCCCGGATCGACGACGATGAGGAACACCCGGACGAGGACGGCGAAGCCCGCGGCCTTTGAGCCGACGGAGAGGAACGCGGCGACCGGCGTCGGCGCGCCCTCGTAGACGTCGGGGGCCCACTGGTGGAACGGAACGATGGCCGTCTTGAACCCGAAGCCGGCCAGCATGAAGGCGACGGCGAGATACACGGCCGGCAGCGGCGCCCCGCGTAGTCGCGAGGCGAGATCGTAGAGGTTCGTCGTCCCCGACAGACCGTAGAGGATGGAAAATCCGAAGAACATCGTCGCCGACGCCGCGGCGCCGTAGAGGAAGTACTTCAGGCCGGCCTCGTTGCTCTTCGGATTCGCCTTCAGGAAGCCGGCGAGCACGTAGCTGGTCAGGCTGACGAACTCGATGGACAAGGCCAGAAGGATGAGGTCGGTGCTTGCCGCCATGAGGACCAAGCCGAGCGCCGTGAAAACGAGCAGGGCGTAGAACTCCCCTTCGAAAGGCGTGCGGATGCCGTCGATCGCGGCGAGGATGACCAGCGCGGTGCTCAGCAGCGCGATGATCTTGAAGAAGACCGCGAACCCGTCGACCGCGTAGGTTCCTGCCAGCACCGCCCGCGCGCCCCAGGTGAGCATCGACGAGGTGGGGATGAGGGCCAGGAGCAATCCCCCGGCCGCGATCGCCCCGACGGTGTACTTCCGGCCGGCCGGCACGAAGAGGTCGATGATGAGGACGAGGATGCCCAGCCCGGCCAGCCAGAGCTCAGGGGCGATCGACCAGAGCTCCGTGACGCTCATCAGCGGGCCCCACCCGCGAGCACGGCCATCGCCGCGTTGATCACGTCCAGCAGCGGCTTGGGGTAGATCCCGAAGATCAACATGAGCACGGCGAGCGGGACGAGGGAGATCTTCTCGCGGCTATCCATATCCGGGAGCTGCGCCCACCGCTCGTTGAGCGGTCCCAAGAAGATGCGCTGGATGGTCCAGAGGAACATCGCCGCGCTGAACACGACGCCGGTCACGGCCACGGCCGTGAGGTACGGGAAGACGCCAAAGCTGCCCACGAAGATGAAGAACTCGGCGACGAACCCCATGAGTCCCGGGAGACCGAGCGAGGCGAGCATGGCCAGCATCGTGATGCCGGAGTACACGGGGAGTCTGGCGCCGAGCCCGCCGAATTCGTCCACGCCGCGGGTGTGCGCGCGATAGTCGTAGATCACGCCGACGATGAGGAAGAGCGCCCCGGTGATGACGCCGTGGGCGACCATCTCGAAGACCGCGCCGTTGAGCGCGGTCGTCGCCGCCGCGGCCTTCGAAGCATCGCCGATCGCGCCCGCTGCCGCGGCCACCCCGAGCATGACGTAGCCCATGTGGTTGACCGAGCTGTAGGCGACAAGTTTCTTCAGGTCGGTCTGGACCATCGCCACGAGCGCGCCGTAGACGATGCCGAGCAGGGCGAGCACGGCGACGAAGAACGCGTACCGGTGAAAGGCCTCGGGGAGCATCGGCAGGCT
>DATDEG010000319.1:0-12810 GCA_036523465.1 bacterium | reverse complement strand
GCCCACCTCAGCCTCCTCGCCGGGCTGATCCTCCTGGTGCGCGGCTGGGGATTCTGGCTGGATCGCTACGCCCTTGAATACTCAGAGCGCGGGGCCATCGTCGGCGCGACCTACACCGACGTGCATGCCGTCCTGCCCGTGCTGCGGCTACTGAGCGTGCTCTTCGTCGTCGCGGCTCTCTTCATGTTCGCGAACGTCCGTCTGCGTACGCTGCGCATGGCGTTCGTCACGGTCCTGGTCATCGCCGCGGCGTGGCTGGCCGGTCTCGGCCTCTATCCACGGTTCGTGCAGCAGATTCGGGTCACCCCGAACGAGCTCACCGTCGAGGCCCCCTACATCAGGAACGGGATCACGTCGACGCTGCGCGCGTTTGGGCTGGACCGCATCAGGGAGCAGACGTTCGCCAGTGAGCCGGTGACCGCCGAGGTGCTCGACCGCAATCGGCCGACGGTGGACAACGTCCGGCTGTGGGATTACCGGCCGCTCCTCTCCGCGTACCGCCAGCTCCAGGCACTGCGGCCGTACTACATCTTCGGGGACGTCGACATCGACCGGTACCAGATCGCCGGACAGCAGCGTCAGGTCATGCTCGCGGCGCGGGAGTTGGACCCGACGCGCCTGTCTGAGCAGGCCCGTACGTGGGTGAACGAGCACCTCGTCTACACGCACGGGTATGGCCTGGTGATGAGCCCGGTGAATCGGATCTCGGAAGAGGGGATGCCGGTCTTCTTCATCAAGGACATCCCGCCCACGACGACGCCCGGGCTCGCCGTGACCCACCCCCAGATCTATTTCGGAGAGTACACCGGCCGGTACGCCATCGTGAACACCGGCGTGCAGGAATTGGATTACCCGGCAGGTGACGAGAACGTCTATACATCGTACGCCGGCCGGGGCGGCGTCCGTCTCACCGCGCTGCGCCGCCTGGCCTTCGCGTATCGTTTCGGAGACTTCAAGCTCCTGCTCTCCCGCGACGTCACATCACGCAGCCGCATGCTGTTCGCGCGGGACATCACCACGCGGGTCCGGCGCCTGGCCCCATTCCTCGGCTACGACAGCGATCCCTACCTTGCCCTGGCCGGGGGAAGGTTGGTCTGGATCCTCGATGCCTACACGACGAGCGATCGGTATCCGTACTCGACGCCGCTCGGGAGCATCAACTACATCCGGAACTCGGTGAAGGTCGTCATCGATGCCTACGACGGCACGGTCGATTTCTACATCGTCGATCCGCGCGACCCGATCGCCGGCAGCCTCAGCGGGATCTTCCCCGAACTCTTCAAACCGGCCTCCGCGATCCCGGCCGAGATCGCCGCGCACCTACGCTATCCGGTGGACCTCTTCACCATCCAGGCGCGCGCCTACGCGACATTCCACATGCGCGATCCGCGCGTGTATTACAATCGCGAGGACGTCTGGACGATTCCGAACGAGATCTTTGGGAACGAGACGGTGCAGGTCGAGCCCTACTACGTGACGATGCGGTTGGGGTCGGAAGCCCGCCCAGAGTTCATCCTCATCCTCCCGTTCAGCCCGGCCAACCGCGACAACATGATCGCCTGGATGGCCGTCCGCAACGACGCCCCGAACTACGGGGGACTCGTCGTCTACCGCTTCCCCAAGGACCGCCTGGCCTTCGGACCGATGCAGATCGAGTCACGCATCAATCAGGATCCGCGGATCAGCCAGCAGCTCACGTTGTGGAACCAGGAGGGCTCCCGCGTCATCCGCGGCAATCTCCTCGTCATCCCGGTCGAAGATACGCTGATGTACGTGGAGCCGCTCTTCCTCCAGGCCGAGCGCAGCCAACTGCCGGAGCTGAAGCGGGTCATCGTGGCCAGCGGCGCTCGCATCGCCATGGAAGAATCGCTGGACGCCGCCATCGCGCAGGTCCTCGGACGTGCGGGCCAACCGGCGGCTCCGCCGTCTGCCCCCACACCGGCGCCGGGACCCGCCCAGAGCACCGAGCAGTTGATCAAAGATGCCGTCGCCGCATACGATCGGGCCCAACAACTCTTGCGGCAAGGAGATCTTGCGGGCTATGAGCGCGAGATGGATCGCGTGGGGCAGATCCTCAAGCAACTCGAGCAACCGGGGCGCCGCTGAGTCCGCAGAGGGGGGACGCCGCGCGTGCGTGTGCGCGCGGAGGGGGGTGTCCGCGGGGGGACGGCGCGCGTCCTGACCTT
Organism: bacterium; assembly: GCA_036523465.1. Classification (GTDB taxonomy): domain Bacteria; phylum Sysuimicrobiota; class Sysuimicrobiia; order Sysuimicrobiales; family Kaftiobacteriaceae; genus Kaftiobacterium. Next base: position 10,624 of record DATDEG010000319.1, on the reverse strand, counting down.
ATTCAGCCTCTCCGAGATCATCAATCTGAGGCCGCGGCTCAGCCGTCTTCATCTCCCCCGCCGACTGCTCCCGCTTACGACTTTCGCGTTTGATCCATTCTTCAGGGGTCCAGGTCCCCACCCACAACTCCAGCGGATCGTGACGGGGTTCCGCCATCGACGTCTCCTCCGAAAAACGAAGACACCCCCGCGTATCCGCGGAGGCGTCGTGGCCTCACTTCAGCGTCATGATAGCATGGACGCCCACCCTGTCAAGGTAATCCCTGCGATGGGGCTCAATCGGGGATCTGGCGGCTCCGCCGGAGAAGTTCAGGCGGCGACCATCGCGCGGCGGACCGTGCAGCGCTCCACCCGGTCCAGGTTCACTGCGAACCCCAGGCCCGCCTCGGCCGGTACGGTGATCGTGCCGTCCGCATTGAGGGAGACCGGCGGGTCGATGAGATCCTCGTGGAAGTAGCGGTCGCTAGCCGAGAGGTCCGCCGGGAGCACGAAGTTCGGCAGCGAGGCCAGGGCGATGTTCGTCGCGCGTCCGATGCCGGTCTCGAGCAGGCCGCCGCACCAGACCGGAACGCCGCGCGTCCGGCAGAGGTCGTGGGTCTGGACACCGGCCGTGAGCCCGCCGAGGCGCGCCGCCTTGATGTTGATCACCCGGCAGCTTCCCAGATCCAGCGCTTTGCGCGCATCATCCGGCGTGACGATGGACTCGTCCAGGCAGATCGGCGTGCGGAGCTGCGCTTGCAGCACCGCGTGATCGACGATGTCATCCTCACCGAGCGGCTGCTCGATGAGGAGCAGATCGAACTCGTCGAGATCGCGCAGCACGGACGCCTGGGCCAGCGTGTAGGCGGAATTGGCGTCCACCTGTAGAAGGATGCCGCCGAAGCGCGCCCGGATCTGCCGCACGACCTCGACGTCCCAGCCCGGTTTGATCTTCACTTTGATCCGCCGGTACCCGCGATTCAGGAACTCCTCGATCCGGCGCAGCAGGATGGCGATCCCCGGCTCGATCCCGAGGCTGACACCGACCTCCACCGTCCGGCGGTTCCCGCCGAGTGCCTTGGCCAGTGAGAAACCCCTCGCCTGGCAGTAAAGGTCCCACAGGGCAGCCTCCGCCCCGGCCTTGGCCATGTGATGCCGGCGGAGATGGCGGACCAGCGGAGGGAACTCCCTCGGATCGTTGAGGTCCCGGCCCAGCAGCAGCGGTAGGATGAATTCCTCGAGGATGTGCCAGGCCGTTCCGACGGTCTCTTCATTATATAGGGGGGCGGCGGCGGCCGGCGCCTCGCCCCAGCCCTCCAATCCGTCGGCGTACAGCCGGACGAGCACGCACGCCTTGGTATCCTCGCGCCCGAAGCTCGTCTCGAAGGGAAAGATGAAGGGCAGCTCGATCTGACGCAGTTCCGCGCGCTCGATGCGCATCAGCCGCTCCCTGCCTCCTGCCGGTTCGTGCGCCGGATCAGGATGTACGTGGTCCGTTCGGGACGGCGCTCGACGTCCACGGCCACGTAGCCCGAGGCGAACGCGTCGAGAAACTGCCGGCGCGTCGTCTCCCGCCACCAGGCCGCCGCTGCCGGGTCCTGCCGCCGGAGTGACGTGATATCCGGCGGGACGGCGATCCGGATCAGGTCGCCGGGCAGGGCCGCATTTGCCTCGTCCCGCGCAGATGCCACACCCCGCGCAGATGCCACACCCCGTGGAGATGCCTCGCCGCGTGCAGATGCCTTACCGCGTGGCGATGCGTCATCCCGCATGAGGGCATCAACGCGCGGATCATTCAGCCACCAGTCCACCTCGAGCCGGTCGCTGTCCGTGCCGCGGTTCAGCTCGTCCTGCATCTCCCCGTAGTAGTTCACGATGTAGCGGTGCGACTCCGCTCCCAGCTTGTGAAGGTTGAAGTAGGCGTTTCCGGCCTGCAGGGGATCGTACGTCCAGACCATCCATGTGAACCCGGCGGCCAGTGCCGCCTCGCGCTGCGCCTGCTTGAGCCGGAATCCGATCTCTTGATCGCGAAACGCGGCGAGCACGCCCGCCATGTGCGAATAGAAGAGCGGCCGGCCTCCCCGCACGCCGGCGAATCCGTAGCAGAATCCGACAAGCCTCCCGTCCGGAGTGAATGCGCCCAGCACGCGCCCGCCGGCGCCGCCTGCGGCGAGAAGATGGTGAAGCGGGACGACGTCGCGCTCGGGCATCCCCCACACGCCGATCTGGAGATCCTCGACCACGCGGAGCTCCGCGACGTCGGTGACCGCGCGGATGGTGATCGTCTTCGCGATCACGGACCGAGCCGCGTTCGAAAATTCTTTGCGTGCCCTGCAGGAAATTCTTGCATCAATGTCGCATGCTTCTGCAACTGCACGTCTAACGTCCTTCGACGTGTGGTACGGTGCACGATGTGCACCGGCGCGCTGAGTTCCGGGAGCAACATCACCCGGTGCGCGATCACACAGCGCGAGAGCGCGAAGGGGGGACCATCAAGTGGCGAAGAAGAAGGCCAAGGCCAAGAAGAAGCGGTAAGCGACATCACGTCGCTGTACTCAGCGGCGACGGCCTCAGGGCCGTCGCCGCGTTTCATTTCGTTCGAACATGTGGGCGCGCAGTCGCTCCAGTGTCGGACTCAGTGTGACCGGTGGGTTCGGTACGTCGCGCAGGTCTTTGAATGCCGCGGGCAGCCGGATGAGGTTCTGCGCACACCGCGCCCGCATCTCCCCGAGCGGTTCGGGTCGCACCACGCGCCCCGCGGTCATCACCTGCTGGAGCAGCGGTTCGTGGTCGCGAGGCTCCTCCTCATCACGCAGCCCGATGATGTCCCCGATCTGACCGTCCTGGGCCCGCCGCCACACCTGCTTGCGTCCCGGGAGGGTGGCCTTGCCGGTGGAGAGCTTGATCTTTGGTCCGCCGCGGTCTTCGACAAGCTTGTAGACTCCGCCCATCGTCGGTGCATCCTCCGAGGTGCCCAGCGCGGTGCCCACGCCGAAGCTGTCCGCAACCGCGCCCTCGGCCAGGGCGCCGGCGATGCGGTACTCATCGAGATCGCCACTGAGGAGGATCTGCACGTCGGTCAACCCCGCCGCGTCGAAGATGGCCCGTACTTCCCGGCTGAGTTGGACGAGGTCGCCGCTGTCCAGGCGCACGCCGCGCAACCGGTGGCTTCGAGCGCGCATCTCCCGCCCGACGGTGACCGCATGATGAGCGCCCTGTACGGTGTCATAGGTATCGATGAGCAGGACCGCGTTCTGCGGGAAATCGCGGGCGAACGAGCGAAAGGCGCTCAGTTCGTCCGGAAACGACATCACGTAGGAATGCGCCATCGTCCCGACCACCGGGATCCCGTACTCCTTGCCGGCCAGAACATTGCTCGTGCCCGTGCATCCGGCGATGTAGGACGCCCGGGCCGCTTTCATCGCCGCGTCTGCGCCGTGATCCCGCCGGGGGGAGAAATCGATGACGCTGCGTCCCTGGGCAGCGAGGACGACGCGCGCCGCCTTGCTCGCTACCATGACCTGGTAGTTCAAGGCGTTGAGCAGGAAGGTCTCGACGAGCTGAGCCTCGATTCGAGGCGCGGTGACCTCCAGCAGCGGCTCCGGGGGGAAGCACACCGCTCCCTCAGGGATCGCCCACACCTCCCCCGAGAACCGGAACGAGCTGAGATAGCCGAGGAAGTCGTCGCCAAAAAGTCCGAGCGTGCGGAGATATGCGATGCCGTCAGCGTCCACGCGGAAGTGCTCCAGGTAGTGGAGCGCAGCCTCGAGGCCGGCGCTGACCAGGAACGCGCGATGCGGCGGAAGCGAACGGATAAAGAGGTCGAACGTGGCCTCATCATTCATCCCTTCGCGGAGGTAGGCGTCGGCCATGACGAGCTCGTAGAGATCGACGAGCAGCCCGAGGTTGTCAGGGCCGACGAACCCGAACGCCGGATAGGGGGGCGTCACAGCCAGCGCAGCCGCCGGAAGACGACGAGCGCCGCCGCCCAGGTCACGAGCACGAGTGCCAGGGCGGCAAGCGCCCCATAGCGCCACTGGAAGGGCGGAAACGTCCGCTCGAAGTTCATCCCGTAGAACCCCGTGATGACCGCCGCTGCGCCCAGCAGCGCCGTGATGACGGTGAGCACCTTCACGACTTCGTTCAGCTTGTTGCTGATGACGGTGAGGTAGATCTCCATCGCCCCGGTGAGGAGGTCGCGGTGGGTGTCGATGAGATCTGTGATACGGAGCAGGTGGTCGTAGACGTCGCGGTAGTACACGAGCGTCTGGGGCCGGATCAGCCCGGTGTCACGCCGGCTCAGGACGTTGAACATGTCCCGTAGGGGCGTGGCGCTCCGGCGCAACTGTAGCAGGTCGCGCTTGACGTGGAACAGCTGGTCCAGCGTCTTCGGGCTGGGACGGAGGAAGAGGTGGTCTTCGAGGCGGTCGAGTGTCGTATCCAGGTGATCGATGATCGGGAAGTAGGTGTCGACCGCCGAGTCGACGATTGTGTAGAGGACGTAGTCGGCGTGGTCCCGCAGGGCGGGGCCGGCCTTGCTGAGCCGCATCCGCGCTTCGTCGAGCGCCGCGACGTGGTGCGCATGGGACGTGACGACATACCGGGTCCCATAGAAGAGATCGATCTCCTCCAGCGCGACGGTCATCCGCCGCTGGGCCGGCGGCCGCACGGCATGCAGGGTCATGAAGTAGTATCCTTCGTACTCCTCGAGCTTCGGGCGCTGCGACTGCTTCAGCGTATCTTCGATCGCCAGCGGATGGAACTTGAAGACCTCGGTGAGAACGCGCTGGTCCTCGGCCGAGGGGCCGGTCATGTCTACCCAGATAACCCCGTCGGGTCGGGCGAGCGCGTCGGCGAGGCCGTCTGGGGATAGTTCGATCTCACGGTCGCCGAGGTAGTGGAGGATCTGCATAGGCGCGGGCCCCGAAGTCTGTTCGCCTGGAGGGAGATGCCTCCTCCTATGCTATAATCCTGCGCGTCGCGGGTATCACTCTTACTAACGGTCTCACTGGAGGTGTCTTGATGTCCGTTGAGGTCGGCCAGCGCGTTCCCGATGTTCCGCTCGTCAACGCTGAGCGGAAACGCGTGACCGTCGCCGAACTCCTCGGCACGCCGACCGTGCTCGTGTTCTTTCCCGGCGCGTTTACAGGGGTCTGCACAAAGGAGGCCTGCAAATTCCGCGATTCGATGAGCGAGTTCAACGACATCAAGGCCCAGGTCGTGGGCATCAGCGTCGACAGCCCCTTCGCCCAAAAGGCGTTCGTCGAGGCGAACGGCCTGAATTTCCCGATGTACAGCGACTTCAGCCGTCACGCGGTGCGGGCGTTTGATATCGAGGATCCCAACTTCGCGGGCGGGTTGCTGCCGGGCGTGGCCAAGCGGTCCGTCTTCGTCGTCGATCGGGACGGCGTCGTGCGCTGGCGGTGGGTTTCGGACAACCCCGGGGTTGAGCCGGACTACGCTGCAGTGGCCGAGGCCGTGAAGAACCTCTCCTAGACACCGCGGCGATCAGGGCCCTATCCGCTAGATCTGCTGTCGCCGTTCCCTCTGCGCCGTTCTCCGTTTGCTGAGACCACCGCATCGGCTTCGATCTCAACGAGGATGTCGGGCGAGATGAGCCGCCGTACCTCGACCATGGCCGTCGCGGGCCGGATCGTTCCGAAGACCTCTCCGTGGGCCCGACCCACCTGCTCCCAATCGTCAATGTTCGTCACGTAGATCCGCGTCCGCACCACGTCGGTGAGTGAAGCGCCGGCCCGCCGCAGGGCGGAGTCGATGTTCCGCAGGATCTGCCTCGCCTGCGCGTAGGCGTCGGTGCCGATGATCGCGCCGTGCTCGTTGGTAGCCGTCGTTCCCGAAACGAAGACGAGATTTCCCATGCGGACCGCGCGGGAATATCCGACGACCGGCTCCCACTTCGTTCCCGTGGCAATGTTCACTCGTTTCTGGGTCATAGGGGAAGCCTCCCACTCTCGGGATCCTGTCCTGCCGTGCGCTGTTCCCCGTTCCCTGCTCCCTGTCCGCCGTTCCCCGTTCCCCGGCCGTCTGTGTCAGTTCCCTGTTCGCCGGTCCCCGTTTCCTTGATCAGTCCCGACACGCGCACTCCCACCAGCCGCACCGGCCGATCCATGGCAAACCGGTCGAGGAGCTTCACGGCGACGTCGCGGATCTGTGCGGCATCCTGCGTGGGCGCCTCGATGGTCAGCGCGCGGGTGTGTGTCTTGAAATCGCGGTACCGGATCTTCAACGTGATCGTCTTGGCGAGCATGCCCTCATGGCGCAGGTCGTCGGTCACCTCGTCGGCGAGTGAGGTGATCGTGCGCATGATCACCTCGAGCCGCTTCGTATCGTATTGATACGTCGTCTCGCGGCTGAGCGACTTCGGCTCCCACTCTGTGACGATCGGGCTGTCGTCCTGCCCGCGGCAGATACGGTGGAGATAGGCCCCGTGATGCTCTCCAAGAAGTTCCTGCAGGATTTCCAGCGACACCGCGGAGAGCTCCCCCACGGTACGGACCTGCAGTGACTCCTCCAGGCGGGCGGCGGTCTTCGGCCCGATCCCCCAAAGCACCGTCGCCGGCATGTCGTGCAGGATGCGGGAGACATCCTCCGCGGGGATCTCGGTCACGGCGTCGGGCTTGCGCAGGCCCGAGGCGATCTTGGCCAGCAGCTTGTTGGGTCCGATGCCGATAGTTGCCGTCAGCCCTCCGGTATCCGTCCGGATCCGTCTGCGGATCTGCTCGGCGAGCCAGCGCGGTTCATCGGTCCGGTTGCTCACGTCCAGGAAGGCCTCGTCCAGCGACATCGGTTCGACCAGGGGCGTATGCTCCCGCAGAATCGCCATCACTTGCCGCGAGTACGCTGCGTACGCCCGCATATCTACCGGGACGAAGATGCCCTTGGGGCACTTCCGCAGCGCGATGCGCAGCGGCATCGCGGAGTGGACGCCGAACTCGCGTGCCTCATATGAGGCCGTGCTTACGACCCCGCGGCTGTATGGGTTGCCGTTTCCCCCGACGATGACCGGCTTTCCCCGTAACTCCGGCCGCCGCAGCTGCTCCACGGCTGCAAAGAACGCATCCATGTCCACATGGAAGATGATCCGCCGCGCTTCCGTCACGCACGCATCTCCAGACAGGCGCGGTGCACGAGGAGTGGATCGCCGTCCAGGACGGCGTGGGTGATCTGGCCCGAGATCGCCTCCACGGCGCGAGCGAACAGGGCGGGGGGCCATTCGAACAGCCTGGCGGCAGTCCGCTCTGTGGCCGCCCCGACGGTGCGCAGGTAACGTTCGAGGAGCGTCGCCGCTGCGGTGTCGCTCGTCACACGTCCCGCGGCGCGGATCACCTGAGGCATCCAGCGGTCGAACGTATCCCAGATGAAACTGAAGCTCCCGCTCTCGACCTCGCCGACCTTGGCGATGAGGCAGTGCTCCTGGAGCCCCACAAGAGCCCGCTGCAGCGTTCCGGAACGGGCGCGGCCTGAGATGAACTGCCTCCGCAGCGTCCACGTGGAGCTGGGGCCATGGGCCCGCAGGAACTCAAAGACGTCTTTGGCGAGCATCCCGAGCCGGCCTTCCCGGTAGGCCTGGAGATAGTCGTCGGGCTCGCCGGCGTTGCCGGTGAGGACGAAGAAGTGCGGGATATGCGCCAGAGAGATGAACGTGGGCTTTCTCCGCACGAGACGCGCGTAGAAGAGGCGGCGTTCCGAGGCGAGCTCATCCTTCCACTGCCAGGCCCAGCTCCACATCTGGTTGATGCTCCGCGTGGCGAGGACGTCGAACAACGCCGGAAGCTCGCCGGGACCCGACGTGAACGCATAGCAGAATCCTACGGCATTGACAAAACGCAGCGCGCCAGCCTTCGTCCGGACCCGGTGCCGTCCCACGACGGCACGACGATAGCGTCTGATCTGCACGTGCGACAGCGGCACGCCCTAATCTTCTTCGATCAGGACGAAGGCCTCCTTCGGGGAGCCGCAGACGGAACAGCTCTCGGGCAGGGGATCATCGTTCGGCAAGATGTGGCGGCAATTGGTACACTCGTAGCGTGTCGCCTTGGGAGGAGGGAAGATGGGCGGGGTGAAGTGGCGTTCTTTGGCCATGATGAGAGACATTTCCCCCTCAGACTCCCCCTTCCGCGAGCATATGAACCTCCGTAGCACGACTCTAGAGAATGGTCTCCAGGTCCTGCTCCTCGAGTCTCACACTGCCCCGGTCGCTACGTTCTGGGTCTGGTACCGCGTGGGTAGCCGCAACGAACTGCCGGGTGGGACCGGGATCTCGCACTGGGTAGAGCACATGCTCTTCAAGGGCACCCCCACCCACCCGAAAGGGATGCTCACCCGCTACATCGACCGTCTCGGCGGGCGCTGGAACGCGTTCACCTGGAAGGACTACACCGCCTATCACGAGGTGATGCCGGCCGAGCACCTCGAGGTGGCCGTTCGTCTGGAGGCCGACCGGCAGGCGCACACGATCTTTGATCCCGCGGAGGTCGAGAGCGAGCGGACCGTGATCATCTCGGAACGCGAGGGGGCGGAGAACTTCCCCTCCTATCTCCTCCGTGAGGAGGTCGACGCCGCGGCGCACAAGGTCCATCCGTATCGCGTGCCGGTGATCGGATGGAAGGAAGACCTCCGGACCATCACGCGCGACGATCTGTACGATCACTATCGCACGTACTATCAGCCCAACAACGCCATCGCGGTCGCGGTGGGCGCGTTCGATGCCGATCATCTCCTCGAGGTGATCCGCGAGGCGTTCACCCCGATCCCCCGGGGAAGCCCGCCGCGGGTGGTCCGGGCGCGCGATCCGGAGCAGGAGGGCGAACGGCGGGTCCTGCTGCAGCGTCCCGGAGGCGCGACGGCCTACGTCCACCTGGCCTATCACGTGCCCGAGGCGTCGCATCCCGATCACGCCGGACTGCTCGTCCTCGACGGGGTGCTGTCCGGATTCAAGAGCGTCGTCCCCTTCGAAGGCCCCGGGGGCAGCCGGAGCTTCCGGCTGTACCGGGCGCTGGTGGAGAGCCAGCTCGCCAGCGACGCCGGCTCCTCGCTCATCCCCAGCCTCGATCCGACGCTCTTCCGCATCGTTGCGACCGCCCGCGCCGGCGTTGAGCCGGCTGCCGTGGAGGAGCGAGCGCTCGCCGAGCTCGAACGGCTCGCGCGCGAGCCTGTGGATCCCGGCGAACTAGCGAAAGTCAAGAAACAGGCGAAAGCGCAGTTCATCTTCGCACAGGACGGCGTCTACCGCATGGCCCTGGCGCTCGGCGCGTACGCCGTCGTCGACACCGTGGAGCGGTTCATCCGGCTGCTCGACCGCCTTGATCGGGTCACCGCGGACGACGTGATGCGAGTCGCCGCGACCTATCTGAAGCGGAACCATCTCACGGCAGGATGGTACGTTCCGGAGCCTGCGGGCCTCACCGCGCCGGCGCCCGCCCGCGCGCAACGCACGCCGATCGTCGCGCACCGCACGCCGGTCTTCTTCGCAACCGGCGCGCCGCGCGCCGCGGCTCCGGCGCTTCCGATCGCTCCAGAGGTCGTAACCCGGACAGAACTGCAGAACGGCCTGGTCGTGCTGGTCCGAGAGCAGCGGGGCAGCGGGCTGCTGGCGGTGCACGGGTACGTCCGCGCCGGCGCCATGTTCGACGGCGAGCAACCGGGACTGGCCCGGTACGCGTCGTCGCTCCTGCAGCGCGGCACGCGGACCCGTACCTCGCAGGAGATCGCCGAGACGCTGGAATCGATGGGGGCGTCGTTCGGTATGTTCTCGAACATGGAGGTTACATCGCTCGGGCTCCGTGTGCTGCGCGAAGACGCAGCTCCGGCGCTGGAGATCCTGGCCGACCTCCTCCAATCCCCCACATTCCCGGCCGCCGAGGTGGAGAAAGTCCGGGGCGAGCTGCTGACCGGCCTGCGCGTCGCACGGCAGGACACCCGGCACGTCGCCGAGCGGGCTTTCCGCACCCTGGCGTTCCCCAAGGGTCATCCGCACGCCCGGGTAGCAGACGGAGACGAAGCCGTCATCGAGGCCCTGACCCCGGCAGATCTGGCCGCGTTCCACGCGCGGCATGTCCGGCCGGAGGCGACCATCCTCGCGTTCGTGGGGGATCTGAGCGTCTCAGAAGTGTTGGATCTCGCGAGCCGGCTCTTCTCATCCTGGCAGCGCGCCGGTGTCTGGCAGCAGCCGCCGATTCCGCCGCCGGTGATTTCGCCGGGGCCGCAGCGTGCGGATGTCCGTCTCGCCGGAAAGATGCAGTCGGACGTCGTCCTCGGCGCCCCAGGAATCAGTCGCGGTGATCCTCGATACTACGAGACGATGATAGCAAACCTCATCCTCGGACAGATCGGGCTGATGGGGCGGTTGGGGGAGCGCGTGCGGGAGCGCCTCGGTCTGGCGTATTACGCGTACAGCGACCTGCGCGCGGGCCTCCTTGCCGGTCCCTGGTGGGTGCGGGCGGGGGTGAATCCAAGGAACGAGGCGCGGGCCGTCGAGGGCATCCTCCAGGAACTCCGCGAGTTCCAGACCGGCGGTCCCTCCGATGACGAACTGCGCGATGCGCGTGATTTTCTCGTCGGCTCACTCGCGGTCCGGTTGGAGACTACCGGCGGGATCGCGCAGATGCTGGCCGATATCGAGCTG
>DATDEG010000318.1:0-35631 GCA_036523465.1 bacterium | reverse complement strand
GACAACGACCCATGACATCTATCACTCCGGACAAATCAGATACCTCAGAGCCCTGCAGGGCATCCCCGGCTAGGAGGATCGCTACGACCGCGTCATGATTCGAGCCGTGCTGTTTGACCTAGACGGGACGCTTCTGCACATCGATACGGCCCGGTTCGTCGAGGCGTACACACGTCTCCTTGCCACGTGGTTCGCCCGCTGGATCCCGCCGGACGCGTTCGTCTCGCATCTGCTGGCGGCCACCTGGAAGATGACAGAGAATCGCGATCCCGAACGGACGAACAAGCAGGTATTCGACGAAGCGTTCTATGCGGCGGTGGGGATGAGCGCAGAGGCGATGGCCCCGCACCTTGCCGAGTTCTATGCGCGGGAGTTTCCAAAGCTCCGAGAGTTGGCCGCACCACCAGACCCGGCGGCCAGGGAGGCCGTATCGATCGTTCTGGCACATGGCCTCGCTGCCGTCATCGCCACTCACCCAATCTTTCCGTCCGTCGCCATACACGCGCGGATGGAGTGGGCCGGAATCGCCGATCTCCCGTTCGCCTTGGTGACCTCGTACGAGACGTCACACTTCTCCAAACCACATCCCGAGTACTTTCAAGAGGTCGCCACATCGATCCGCTTCGACCCTCGCGATTGTCTGTTCGTAGGCAACGACATGATCGAGGACACGGCCGCACGGCAGGTGGGCATGCAGACCTACCTTGTTACCGACCATCTCAGCAATCGGAGCAGACTGCAGGCAGGTGCCGGCCCAATGGGCATGCTGAAAGTATTGCCTGGATTTCTCGCCGGATTCCTAGGGCGGGCAACAGTGTAGAGGGGCGAGCTTGTATTGCTCACTTCCACCAATTCCTGGGACTAGGCATTTCACCTTTGACGATGACACGATAGAGGGCGACGGTCACACCGACGATCACGGCAATTCCGTAGACTGCACCCACAATCGTCCCGGCAATGTCGCCCCAAAGCGATCGCATCACCAGCCCAAGGGCGAGCGCAATAAGGCCATAGGCCACGATCTGAATGAGGACGGCAATCGCGTAGCCTGCGATCCGGACACGAAGACCGGGATCTGGGGCCATACCTTGATGATAACTTGTCCAGAACAGGACGATTCACATCGGCTAAGTCTTCACTTCCGATAATGTCCGTTATGTAAACTAGCAACCCAACCAGGCACTTAGAGACACTGCTCAAACCCGCATTTTACATAGAGCCTTAGATCGGAATCTGCGGAATGAATGGGATTGGTTGGGGATGGAGGTCCCCCTACTCGATCGCCTTAAGAGCCGTCTAAATAGCCTCGATGTCGACGATACGGACCATACGCTCGACCTGACCCCGGCCCTCGGGGACGACAACGGTAATGACACCGTAGTCATGTAGGACTCGCACGATGGTACCTTCCTGCGTCCCGTTCTCACCGGCCACTTTCACCTTCATCCCCGGGACGATCGGGCGGCCCTTCGCGTCGACTGTCTGCTCGCGCACAGCAGTCACGTCCTACCCACACTCCCCTTTCCGTCTTCCTACTCTGCCGGTGGTCGAAACCGCTCGACGGGATTCTTGCAGTCCAAGCAATAGTAGATCGCCCGGCACAATGTCGGTCCGAATGGGTTCTCTAGTCGCGTGTTGGTCGAGCCACAGAAGGGACACTCAACACCAACCGTCATGGCGTAACCGACGTGCAACCGAGCCTTGCCGCCGGCTTCAATGGGTTCAACCCCCCCTGCCCCACGGCCCCCTGGAACGCTGACACCGTGGCTGAAGAGTCGCTCCCGCCCGCGCTCGGTCATCCGTGCCATCGTCCAGGGCTCGGCGAACGACAGCTCGACCTCCACGTGGTCCACTTCAGGGATCGCGCCGAGGCGCCGGCGGATATCTTCCCGCATCACGCCAATAGCGGGACAGGCGGAGAACGTCGGCAGCATTGTGACGTGCACCCGGCGGCCGTCCACTTCGACCGCGCGGATGAGCCCGAGGTCCGTGATGGACACGGGGAGCTCGGGGTCCTCGATCGTCTCGAGGATCTCCCACACGCGCCTTTCGAGAGTGTCTACCTGTGTCGCCATCGGGCCAAGCCTACCCGTCCATCACCATTGTGCACCGGGCTCGCTCCGCGAGACCGAAGTCATCTCCTCGAGCAACGCCGCCAGGTGCTCCGTGTGGACACCTCGTCGGCCGTCCGACACACTCGTCACCGACGAAGGCGTCTTGAGGCCTATTTCCCCCAGTACCAGGAGAGCGGCGTCCCGCCAGCGCTGTGCCTGCGCCGCCGCGTCGACGGGAAGCACGCCCGCTTCTCTCAGCATAGCCTGGCCCTCCACCGCCGAAAAGAGCACTTCGGCCTCGGGCCAGGCAGCATTCAGCGCGTCCTGTGTCTTACGATGACTGCCGTCCGTGGCCTGGGCGAGGCGGCGGAGCCATTCCTCTCCATAGATCACATGATACCGTTCTTCGCGGCGCAGCGTCCGAGCCAGATCGGCGATGGCAGCGACCGCGCCTTCGGCGAGCGCATCCAACCGGATGACGTCGGCATGATCGTAGAGGAACATCCGGACGATGCTGAATCCCCAGTCCTCGTTGGGCCGCTCCACGAGGATGCCGTTCCGGAAGGCGCCGGGCCCGCGCCTGTACGCCAGCGCGTCGGGATCGCCCCCGGCGAGTTCCGCCACCCGCTCGTAGAGGAGCCGCGCATGTCCGATTTCCTCCTGCGCGATGCTCGACAGCGCGACGTCGGACTCAATGTCGGGAGCAAACCCCGTCCACTCGGAGTGGCGGTGGCCGATGATGAGCTCGTCATCGGCGATCCCCAGCAGATAGGCGATGAGGGCATCGCGGATCTCGGCGCTTTGGAGCGCCGGGCTCGAGGCGAGCGTCATCGGTCCCCGACCTGAAGCGTGGACCTCACCGATTCTCTCGCCGGCGTGGTTTCATGACCCGCTGCTGTTCCCGGTACGATCCCCCGAACCGATAGCTCTTGTCCGTGGTGTGCTCGAAGATGGCGGCGTCATCGTAGGCGGTGGCGCCGATCCGGTGGTAAGGGACAACCCACAGGTTCACGCACGGGTCACGCCGGGTGAATTGCTCTTTGGCCAGCACTAATGCCATCTCGGGATCCGTCGCGTGGACGTCGCCGACGTGGACGTGTGGATCGTTCTTCGTGTCCTGCCGGAAGACGGCGTAGATGTGGGCGGCTTCGCGTTCCGGCTTGCCCAACAACTGCCACAGCGCCGGCATCAGGCCTCTTCCTCTAGAAGTGCTCGTAGAAGTGCTCGCGATCCAGGGGCGTGGATGGTAAGCTGACCCCGCTCAGGCCGGGCGCCGCGCAATATCGTACATCAGGAACGAGTAATCCAGATCCTGCGCGGGCGCGCCCAGCTGACGCAGCATCGCCATCGCCTGGGCGCGATGGTGGATCTCATGGAAGCACAGCTGCGCTGCGATCCCGCCGGTCGTCGTACGGATACTGACCCGTTCCCCTTCATCCACAAAGCTGTACTCGACCGTCCGAGCCCAATCGGTGATCTCCCGGAGGGTCTTCGTCGTCTCCCCTACTTGGGCATGGATGGCGGGTTCCAGTGGAGCGAAGTCCGTCTTGTAGAAACGAGCGAAGGGCCGCTCTTCCCACGGGGGAATGTCGGCGGCGCCCCGGAGGCGCTGCACGTAGGTCCACTCGGCCTGCGGGATCTCCACAAGTGTGTCCCGCAGCGTCTTCACCCCGAACGGAAATTCCTGAGTGTACTGCTCGAGCGTCAGCGGACGGATCCAGTCAAACAGCCGCTCTCGCGCTTTGGCCAGATAGCTGTAGAGATGTACCGGATTCAACCCGCCGGGGGTATCGTTCATGCCGGGAGCTCGGTCCTCGTCACCATGAGCGCGGTGTAGTCCAGGTTCTCCGCCGCGATCCCGAACTGGCGCAACATGGCCATCGCCTGGGCGCGATGATGGACCTCGTGACAGATCATCTGGGTGGCGATCCCGCCGGCTGTCGCACTGATCCGTGCCGCGGGCCGGTTCGGGGGCCGCACGATGTACTCGAGAGACCGAGACCAGTCCCGTTCCTCCCGCAGGATGCGGCGTGTGCGGTCGGCGAGCTCTCGCCAGGCGCTCTTCAGGGGGGCGAAGTCGGTCTGATAGTACTTCACGAACGGCTGCTCGTCGCGCGGCGGAACGGTCTCCCCGACGAGGCGCAGCCCATAGAGCCACTCCGCCACCGGAATCTCGACGAGCGTATCTCGGAGCGTCTTCTTCCCGAAGGGAAACTCCTTCGTGTACTGCTCCATCGTCAGTGGGTGGACCCAATCCCACAGCTTGGCGCGCGCTTTGACGAGGTATTCGTAGATCGCGATCGGTGTGAACCCTGCCGCTTCGCTCATCATGCTGCCGCCCCCCATGCCTCCATGGCTTCGCGGACCCATTGGTGGCGCCGCCAGTAGTCGTTGCGCAACTGCAGGCGGACCGCCGTCTTCGGGCCCTCCCCGCGGATGACGCGTTTGAACTCTTCCCAGTCCGGCTCGCTATAGTCGTAGCGCTGGTCGCCCTCATTCCACTTCAGCTCGGGGTCGGGCAGGCGCAGGCCGTAGTCGGTGATGAACGGGACGAACTGCCGGAGGAATTGCTGCCGGAGTTCGTCGTTCGTCTTCACTTTGATCCGCCAGCGCATCATCGTCTCCAGATGCGGAGACGCCTGGTCCCGCGGTCCGAAGAAATGTATGATTGGCTGCCACCACCGGTCGATCGCGCCCTGGAGCATGGCCCGCTGACCCGGTGTCCCCTCGGCGAGGGCCTTGTAGACGTCGATCCCCAAGCGGATGTGGAAGTCCTCTTCGTAGCAGATCCGCTTCAACACCCGTGCGTACGGCGCATAGCTCGACGAGCGTAGGGCGCCCTGGGTTTGCATGGCCGCCCCGTCGACGAAGACCTGGATCACCGCGACGTCGGCCCAGGTCTCGGCGGGATAGTGGAAGACGTTGTGGAACTTGCTCTTCCCGCTCAGCAGATCCTCGAGCATCTGGAGGCGGGGCTTGCCCAGATCCTCGGCTACGCGGTAGAGGAGTTGGGCGTGACCGACCTCGTCCTGCACCTTCGCCACCAGGGCCATCTTCCGCGCCAGCGTGGGAGCGCGGGGAATCCATTCACGCTCCGGCAGCGCCCCCATGAGCTCCGAGTTGGCGTGCATCTGGATGAGGCGGAGGCACTCGAAGCGGTACTGCTGGGGCATCCACTCCCCCGCCTCGATGCGGTCTCCGGAAGCCAGCGTGGCTTCGAAGGCGGCGAGATGTTCGGGATCGTCCTGCGAAACGGCGGGCTGGGTCATGCGCTCCCTATGGTACGCGAAAACTGCATTCGATTGTAGCCTCGTCTGATTTGGAGCGTCAAGCGACCCGCAGGAGCGCCCAGCGGAGCGCGGAACACCAACCTGACGGAACGGCAGGAGGAAGCAGGTCGGATGGATCTTTCGGCAGCGCTCCACCTCCTTGCGGTGCTCGGGCTCCTGGCGGCTAACGGACTGTTCGTTGCCGCGGAGTTCTCTATCGTCAGGTCACGGCGGACCCGCATTACCCAACTCCTTCAAGAGGGACGGCGCTTCGCTCCGACAGTCCAGCGGGCTATCATGGACCCTGAGCCATACCTTGCCGCGAGCCAGCTCGGCATCACGATGGCCAGCCTCGGCCTTGGGTGGATCGGCGAGCCAGCCGTGGCCCAACTGATCCTGCCCTGGCTGCGTGGCCTCCCCTCCGGTTGGGGCGCCACCGCCGCCCACGCGGTAGCCGTGACCGTCGCGTTCGTCCTCATCACCGCGCTGCATATCGTCATCGGTGAGCAAGCACCCAAGAATCTTGCCCTCTGGAACGCCGAGGCCACTGCGCTAGCGACCGTTCCGCCGACGGAGGCCTTCTTCCGAATCTTCAAACCGTTCATCTGGACCCTCAACACGCTCGCGAACAAGACGCTCCGTGCGTTCGGTTGGGTCGCCCCCGGCCGCCACGTCGCGCTGGCCCGCGACGAGCTGGTCATGCTCATCGGCGAAAGCCGCCGGGCCGGGGTGGTCGAGCACGAGGAGGAATCCCTCGTCCGGCGAGTCTTCCGGCTCACCGACCGGACGGTCGGCGAGATCATGGTGCACCGAACCGCGGTCGCCGGCGTCTCCCGGATGGCCACCGTAGCCGAGGCGGTGGCCGTCGTCCGCGAGCGCGGGTTCAGCCGTATCCCCGTCTTCGGCGAGACCACCGAGCAGATCGTCGGCGCGGTACGGGCGAAGGATCTCCTCCTGGAGCTAGCCGCAGGGCACGCGGAGGCCCGCGTCGAGACGATGATGCGACCGGTGCTCTACGTTCCCGACACCAAACCGGTCGTAGAGCTTCTCGAAGAGATGCAGGCCGGCCATTCGCAGCTCGCGGTCGTCCTGGAAGAGTACGGGAGCATGGCGGGGATCGTGACGATCGAGGACGTCTTAGAAGAGATCGTCGGCGAGATCCCTGGCGAATCCCGGCCGCAGCCGAAGTTGATCTACGCGACGCAGCCCAACTGCATCGACGTCGACGCGACCATCGACCTTCCGACCCTCAACGAGGTCTTCGGGATCCAGCTCAGCGGCGCTGACGCCGCCACGCTCGGCGGGTTCATCTTCCACCACCTCGGCCGCATCCCGGAGCCTGGAGAGCGGTTCACCATCGGGGAGCTCGAGTTCATCGTACACAGCGTGATCGGCCGGCGGATCGGACGGGTGGAGATCCGAAAGAAAGGTTGAGGGGGAACGCACGCGCGGCGTTCCCCCTCAAACTCCCCCTTTCGCGTGCATTAGCGCACGGCGCCGCCCGCCGCGTCCAGCGCGATCCCCGCGGCCAACCGCGCGGCCTGCGCGATGAGGGCGGGATCGAGCCGGTCCAGGGTGTCGTTGGGGGTATGGATCGCGGAATCGTCGCCGGTGTGGAGGAACACCGCCGGCACGCCGATCCGCTCGAAGGAGAAGTGATCGCTCCCCGCGGGGCCGCGGAGCTTGAACGAGTGAACCTGGATGCCGAGGCGCTGCGCCACCTGCATGCCGAGATCCACAAGACGATTGTCATCGTTGGTGTTGCCCACGGCGAGCGTTCCCCGGCCGACCATGTCCATGTTGACCATCCCGGTGATCGTTCCCGTGGGATTCTGCGCGTAGAAAGTGGACCCGACGAGCCCGAGCTCCTCCGCGCCGAAGGCGATGAAGTGGATGGTGCGGGCCGTCCGGATTGAGGCCAGGATGCGGGCCGTCTCGATGACGGCCGCGGTGCCCGACCCGTTGTCGTTGGCCCCCGGACTCACCGGGACGGAATCGCGATGGCCGCCGACGACGACGATCTCATTAGGCTGGCGGACCCCGCGCTTGACGCCGATCACATTGAACGACGTGCGGGTCTCCGCGATGGTCCGCACGACCAACCGCAGGCGCACGGCGCCGCCCTCGAGCAGCCGCAGGAGGGCCCGCCCCTCCTCCTGGGAGACGATGACCGCGGGGATCCGCGCCGGGCCCTGGAGCGTCCCCACGGTCGGAGGACCGGGCTGATTGTTGAAGAGGACGACCGCGGCCGCTCCGGCCGCCGCGGCATTGGCTACCTTGGCGCTGAAGAAGATCTCCCCGCGCTCGATTAGCGCGATCTTCCCCTCGACCGCGCGCCCGGTGAAGTCCTCCGGCCGGCCCAGCCCCGCGGCGACGACCTCGGCTTCGATCCCAGCTTCGGGCGTGGAACTCGAATAGAGCATCGTCACCGGAGAGAGGCGCGGCGCGGCGGTCCCGACGACCGCCAGTTGCGGGGCCTGCGTCTCCTGGAAGAAGCGGAAGGGGAACGGCTGCCGCTCGACGCCGTAGCCGAGGGCGCGGAACTGCTCGGCGACGTAGTCGATGGCCTTCCGATCACCTTCGCTTCCGGCCGCCCGGGACCCGATCCCCTTTGCCAGCGCCGTCACGTAAGCCAGCGCCGATTGCGTGGACGCGGCGGGGAGAGCGGGCGGCGCGGCAGGAGGCGCGGCCTGCGCCCACAGATGGGGAGCAACGCCGATTACGAAAACCGGGATGAGCCACAACCACCGCTTCAGCATGGGACCCCTCACGATCGTCTCACGCCGACACTGGCTGCGCGCCGGAGAGCATGTGGTTGACGGCTTTCATCGCCGCCTTCACGGCCGCCTCGTGGGGATCGGCGGTAAAGACGGCCGAGCCGATGAGATGCTCCTCATGCGTCGCCGTCACCGACAGAAGCACGACATTCAGCGCCTCGGACGCGCCAAGAGGGGTCCGCGAGATCCCTTCAAGCACCACCTGATGGCCGGCGGGGACCAGATGCCGGACCGCATCCAGCGTGGCCTCCACCATCAGCCGCGTGGTCGGCGTGCCGGGGATCGGACCGGCCGCCCGGCCTGTCACGACGCGGTCCTCGAATACGAGCTCGACCGCCGCGGAGCCGCGCCCGTCCGTCACCGCAAAGTCTACCCGGCGGATCGCCGCCCGCTCAACCATGCCCGTCGTGGGGGGCGGCGGCGGGAGCATAGGCCGGGAACCCTGAACGACGTGGCGCTCGGTCCGCTTCGCCAGCGTCGACGCCCTGCTGGCCATCGTGATGAGGTCGTCCACGGTGGCATCGAAGTGCACGTCGGCCCGCTCCGCGGTGCGTTTTCCGCCGGCGATACCGAACGACCCGCTGATCGCTCCCCGCGGCGCGCCCTCGACACCGATACCAGCGATCGACTCACGCAGCTCCCGGGCGAGCATCTCCACCCCGGTGAGATCGCGTGTCGTCACGATGGCAAATTCATCGCCCGCGTAGCGACTGAGAAAGTCGAGCGCCGGATCAGTCCGTTCCTGCAGCAGCGCCGCCACGGCGCGGATGATGCGGTCGCCCACGACGTGGCCGTATAGCTTGTTCACGGTCCCGAACTCGTCGAGGTCGACGAACATGATGGCGATCTCCCGGCCGCCCTTGAGCAGATCGGCCGCCAGCTGGCGCAACGAGCCCGCCCAGGGCAGTTCCGTGAGCGGATCGGTCAGCTTCCCGAGCTCGCGAAGCAGGTCGGAGCGGGTGATGATTCCCACGAGCGCATCTCCCTCGACGACGGGCAACCGTCCGATCCCCCGGGACTCCATCGTGGCGAACGCCGTGGTCACCGGCTCGGACCGCGACACCGTCACGACCTCACGGGTCATCACTTCACGGATCGGCCGGTAGGACGGATGCCCGATGAGATCCTTGAGGGTGACGATGCCGACGAGCCGTCCGGCATCGACGACGGGAAGCGCCTCGATCCGGTGCTCACGGAGCCGGTGGACGGCGGCGGCGACCGTGTCCGCCGAGGCCACGGTGAAGACGACATCTGTCATGAGTTGCTCTACGGTCTTCATCGCTGCTCCGGCCCAGAGAGGCTCCGGTGCGCCTCGCGCTCTGCGAATCCCAGCGCAAGACGCCGCCGTGTCGTCTGCAGATGCTCCGGCATCACCTTCACGTCGCCGAGGACGGGCATGAAGTTCGTGTCCCCGACCCAGCGGGGCACGACATGCACGTGTACGTGGTCCTCGACGCCCGCCCCCGCGGCCCGCCCAAGGTTCAGACCCACGTTGTAGCCCTCGGCGCGGAGGACGCGGTGCATGACCTCGATCGTCCGGTCCACCAGGCGCAGGAGCTCGAGGGCGTCTCCATCCTCGAGATCCGCGATCCGCGCCCGGTGCATCTTCGGGACGACCATGACGTGGCCGGTATTATAGGGAAAACGGTTCACCACGACGAAGCTGGCCCGCCCGCGGTAGACGACGAGCGCTGCCTCATCGTCGGTGCCCGCCGCCGCGGCGCAGAGAAAGCACCCGTCTGATTTCGGTCCCTGGATATACTCCAGCCGCCATGGCGCCCACAGTTGCTTCACCGGCGAGCCCGTCCAGCCCGCCGCTGTAAGAATACCAACGCGGCCTGGGCCGCCGCCTGTTCCGCGGCTTTCTTGCTCGGCCCCCGCCCTTCGCCGAGAATGCGGCCTCCCGCCTCGACGGTCGCTGCAAAGAGCTTCGCGTGGTCCGGTCCCTCCACAGCGCTGATGCGGTAGCGGGGTAAGCGGCGTTCCCGCTCCTGGAGGAGCTCCTGGAGCGCGCTCTTGTAGTCCTCCCCCGGCTGCTCGACCTCCTCGAACGTGTCCTGGAGCAGCTGCGTCGTCACCGCGTGGGCCACCCCAAACCCGGAGTCCACGTAGACAGCGCCCAGCACGGCTTCGATGACATCGGCCAGCAATGAGGGCCGGCTTCTTCCTCCAGATTTCTCCTCCCCTTTGCCCAGCAGGATGAAACGGCTGAGGTCGAGCCGCTGGGCGATCCGCGCCAGGTACGGCTCGCTGACGATCCGCGCCCGAAGCTTCGCCAGTTCGCCTTCAGCGGACTCCGGATATCGATGATAGAGATGATCGCAGACGACGAGATTGAGGACGGCGTCGCCGAGGAGCTCCAGACGCTCGTAGCTCTCGCGGCGTCCGCCGCGACCTTCATGTCCAAACGAGCCGTGCTGGAGGGCAAGATTCAGCAGCCCGCGATCGCGGAACCGCACATCGAGCTTCTCCTCCAGGACAGCTACCTCGGCGGCGCGCTCCGGGCTCAAGGCCGGCGCTTCCAGCGCTGTGGGCGCTGGGTCAGGCACCACGGGCGTGTTCACCCCTCATACTTGCGCAGGATAAGGATCGCGTTGTGTCCTCCAAACCCAAAGGCGTTGGACATGGCGGTCCGCACCGCGGCCGGCCGCGCCGTGTTCGGCACGTAGTCCAGGTCGCACTCCGGATCAGGCGTCTCGTAGTTGATGGTCGGCGGGAGGATCTGGTGCTCGAGGACCAGCGCGCAGGCGACCAACTCGACGCCGCCGGCGGCCCCCAGCAGGTGCCCGGTCATCGATTTCGTGGAACTCACGGCCACGCGGCGGGCATGGTCTCCAAACACCTTTTTGATCGCCAGCGTCTCGGTGCGGTCGTTGTACGGCGTGCTCGTCCCGTGCGCGTTGATGTAGTCGATCTCCGACGGCTCCATCCGGGCGTCGTGCAGGGCGTTGCGGATGCTCCGCGAGGCCCCGTCCGCCTCCGGATCGGGCTGTGTGATGTGGTAGGCGTCGCCGCTCATCCCGTAGCCGACCAGCTCACCGTAGATGTGCGCCTCGCGGCGCAGGGCCTGCTCGAGATTCTCGAGGAGGACAACGCCCGACCCCTCGCCCATAACGAAGCCGTCGCGATTGGCGTCGAATGGCCGGGACGCCCGCTCGGGAGCGTCGTTACGCCTGGACATCGCCTTCATCGAGACGAATCCGGCGAGGCTGAGCGGCGTGATCGTCGCCTCGGATCCGCCGGCGAGCATGACATCGGCTTCGCCGCGCTGGATGATGCGCGTCGCGTCACCGATGGCGTTCCCGCCGGTCGCGCAGGCCGTGACCACCGAGGCGTTAGGACCCCGCGCCCCAAGCAGGATGGACACAACACCCGAGGCCATGTTGATGATGATCATCGGGATGAAGAAGGGACTGACGCGGTTCGGGCCCTTCTCGATGAGGATCCGGTGCTGCTCTTCCCAGGTCTCGGCACCGCCGATCCCGGAGCCGATGAGGATGCCCACACGGGGAGCGTTCTCCCTGGTAATCGCGAACTGGGCGTCGTCGAGGGCCAGGCGGCTGGCGGCGTAGGCGAACTGAACGAAGCGGTCGTTCCGCCGGACCTCTTTGCGCTCCATCCACAGGAGCGGATCGAAGTCGCGGACCTCGGCCGCGATCTGCGTGTCCCATCCCGAAACATCGAAGCGCGTGATGCGGCCGACACCGCTCCGGCCGGCGACCAAGCTTTCCCAGAAGCGGTCTTTGCCGATACCGATGGGACTGACCACACCGATACCGGTCACCGCGACACGATGTTGTGTCGTCATAGGCGCTCGCGAGCCCGAAAGAAGGAAACGGCGGGTAAGCGGGGCGGGCCGGGACGGCTACTCTGCGGCGTGCTCGCCGGCGTGGGATTCGATATACTTCACCGCCTCGCCGACCGTGACGATCTTCTCGGCGTCCTCGTCGGGAATCTCCACACCGAATTCCTCTTCCAGGGCCATGACCAGCTCCACGACGTCCAGCGAATCGGCCCCGAGATCGTCCACGAACGACGCCTCCGCAGTGACCTCCTCCTCGGCCACGCCCAGCTGCTCAACCACGATACCTTTGACGCGATCGAAGACGGAAGCCATCCCTCTCCCCCTCAGACAATCATTTTCCTCGCCGGCAGACGTTCAACGCAAGAGGCAACCAACGAACGGTGATCAGCACATGGCCGGGCACGACGGCCCGGCGTGGCGCCAGACCATCCGCTGCTAGTGCATCACCAACCCGCCGTCGACGTTGAGCACCTGTCCGGTGATGTACGCCGCGTCGTCCGAGGCCAGGAACACCACGGCCGCGGCCACTTCCTCAGGTTTCCCCGCCCTTCCCAACGGAACCTGCTCGATGTAGCTGCCCACGATGTCGGCGGGAAGCTGCATCGTCATCCCGGCGTCGATGAACCCGGGAGCCAGCGCGTTCACGGTGATCCCGCGGCTGGCCACCTCTCGCGCCACCGACCGCGTGAGCCCGATGAGCCCGGCCTTCGCCGCCGCGTAGTTCGCCTGACTGGCGGTGCCCAGCTGCCCGGCGACGGAGGTGATGTTGATGATCCGTCCGCTCCGGGCGCGTAGGAACTCGCGCAACGCCGCTTTGATGCAGTAGAACGCGCCGCTCAGGTTGGTATTGATGACCGCCGACCAGTCCTCCTCCTTCATCCTGAGGACAAGGGTATCCCGCGTGATTCCGGCGTTGTTCACGAGGATGGACAGACCGCCGAACGCCTCCACAGCCGCCTCCACCACGTGACGCGCCTCCTCAAAGCGGCCGACATCGCCCTGCACGCTCTCGGCCCGGCCGCCCAGCTCACGGATGGCGCTGACGACGGCTTCGGCTCCTTCGCGGTTGCCGCCGTAATGCGCCATCACCGCGGCTCCTTCGCGGGCCAAGGCGAGGGCGATGGGTGCTCCCAGGGCGCCCGAGGCGCCGGTGACGAGTGCGACCCGCCCGCCGAGCTTAGGCACGCCGCTTCTCCGGAAGCGCCCAACTCACGGCCTCCTCGACCGTGGCTCGATCTTCCGCCCGCAGAATGGTCACGCCGTCCACGGTCTTTCGGATGAGGCCGGACAGGGACGATCCGGGACCCACTTCAATGAACGCCCGCACACCCAGGCCGACCATCGTCCGGACCGAATCGTCCCACCGGACGGGACTGGCCACCTGCGCGGTGAGCGCATCGCGGATCTCCCCAGGGGTACGGATCGTCTGGGCCGAGACGTTGCTCACCACGGGGATCGCGGCCTCCCGGAGCGGGACCGCCTCCAGCAGCGGCTTCAACCGGTCCGCGGCCGGCCGCATGAGGCTGGTGTGGAACGGGGCGCTGACCGGGAGGAGCACTGCGCGCTTCGCCCCGGCCGCCTTCGCGCGAGCGATGCCATCCTGGACGGCCGGCTCGTCGCCGGCGATGACGATCTGCCCTGGGCTGTTGAAGTTTGACGGCTCAACGGTCCCGTGCGCTGATGCGGCGCGGCAGACTTCCCGGACTGTTTCCGGGGTGAGTCCGAGGATCGCGGCCATCGCCGTGCGCCGCCCCGCCGCCGCCTCCTGCATAAACCGGCCGCGGCTGCGGACGAGCGGAAGCGCTTCCTCCATCGTCATGACCCCCGCGGCGATCAGCGCAGTATACTCGCCGAGACTCAGGCCGGCCGTGGCATCCGGAGCAAGTCCCCGCGCCGTCAAGACGGCGAGGACGGCGCAACTGGTGGCGAGGATGGCCGGCTGCGTATTCTCGGTCTGCCGGAGGAGCTCGTCCGGCCCCTCCCAACACATCGCCGAGAGAGGAAATCCGAGCGTCCGGTCTGCGCGGGCAAACACCTCCGCGGCCTCCGGAGAGGACTGGGCCAGTTCACGTCCCATCCCGGCGTACTGCGCACCCTGCCCTGGGAAGACGAACGCAATCACGCCTGCTTTGTCCACCGGATGGCGCAGGACGCCCAGGTCAGGCCGCCGCCGAAGGCGACGAGCACGGCGAGGTGTCCGTGGCGGATGCGTCCCGAGCGGACGGCCTCGTAGAGCGCGACGGGAACCGACGCGGACGAGGTGTTGCCGAAGCGCTCCACGTTGATGTAGAACTTCTCCCGGGGCTGCCCGAGACGTTGCGCCGCGGCGTCGATGATGCGGATGTTGGCCTGATGCGGGATGAACCAGTCGACATCTTCGAGGCGCAGTCCGGCACGCTGCACGGCCTCTTCGATCGCGCGCGGGATCACGCGGACGGCGAACTTGTAGACCTCGCGTCCATTCATCGTCAGGTAGTGCTGCTCACGCTCCACGGTCTCATAGCTCGCGGGGAGGCGCGAGCCGCCGGCCGGCAACGCGATGAGCGGCCCCCCTGCCCCGTCTGCCCCCAGATAGAACGAAAGAAATCCTTCGCCAGAGGCGCACGGCCGGACCACCGCGGCACCGGCGGAATCGCCGAAGAGCACGGACGTGGAGCGGTCCTTGTAGTTGGTGATCTTGGAGAGCGTCTCCGCACCAACAACAAGGACCGTGTCTGCCAGGCCTGCGCTCACGTACCCATGCGCGACGGCCGCGGCGTAGACCCAGCTGCTGCACGCCGCGGAGAGGTCAAACGCACCGGCGCGCTTGGCTCCCAGACGATCCTGGAGGACACAGGCCGTCGCGGGAAAGAGCATGTCTGGAGTCGCCGTCCCGACGATGATGAGATCGAGATCCTCGGCGGTGACTCCGGCGTCGGCCATCGCCTCCCGCGCCGCCTCCAGGGCGAGATCGGAGCTCGCTTGATCGGGCGCAGCGATCCGGCGCTCTCGGATGCCGGTCCGGGTCACGATCCACTCGTCGGTGGTGTTCACCATCCGTTCCATCTCGGCATTCGTGAGGATCCGTTCAGGCAAGTAGTGGCCGATGCCGGCGATCGTCGTTCCTCTCACGTGGTCCGCTCCAGTGTAGCGCCACGGGTCTGCGGCATGCGCGCCCGGAGCTCCTCGACGAAGCCGTGCGAAACGGTCTCCGTCGCGACCCGGATCGCGTTGCGCAGCGCGCGCGCATTGCTGCTGCCGTGGGCGATGATGACGACCCCGTCGATCCCCAGCAGCGGTGCTCCGCCGTACTCGCGGTAGTCAATGCGCCGGTACAATCGCAGGACAGATCCGACCAGGGGGGCCAGGTAGAGGCGCAGCAGCTTCCCCCGCAGTCCGCGCAACTCCTCCTTGACGATGTTGCGGATGGCCAGCGCCAGCCCCTGGCCGAACTTCATGGTCACGTTCCCGACGAACCCGTCACACACGACGACGTCTGCGACGCCGAGAAAGAAGTCCCGGGCTTCGACGTTGCCCACGAAGTTGAGCCCGGAGTCGCGGAGCAGCGGCGTCGCGGCCAGGGTCAACTCCGACCCCTTTCCCTCCTCGACCCCATTGCTGAGGAGTCCCACGCGCGGAGCTGCGGTCCCCAGCACCCGGTTGGCGTAGACCGATCCCATGAGGGCAAACTGGAGGAGATGCTGTGGCTTGCAGTCGATGTTCGCCCCAACGTCCAGGAGGATCGCGGGACGCTCAGTCTGCGTGGGCAGCACGGCGGCGATGGCCGGGCGGTCCACCCCTGGGATCCGTCCTAGCCCGAAGAGGGCCGCGCCCATCGCCGCGCCGGTGTGCCCGGCGGTCACGACGGCATCGACGCGCCGGGCCTTGAGGAGTTCGACGGCCACGACGACGGAGGCGCGCCGCTTCCGGCGAAGCGCCATCGCCGGCGCTTCGTTCATCTCGATGATTTCGGGCGCATCGACGATTTCGAGCGCTGGAGGGCCGGGATGCCGGGCCAACTCCTCCCCCACCCGAGCCTCCGGCCCGACCAGAACCACGTCCACGCCCAACTCTCGTGCCGCGACCACTGCCCCGGAGACGATCGCTTCCGGCGCATTGTCGCCGCCCATCGCGTCGACCGCGATGCGCATGCGTCTCTCCCGCTACTCGGCTTCAGCCTTCTTGATCACTTCCCGGCCGGCATAGTATCCACAGTTCGCGCACACGCGATGCGTACGCATGAGACGGTGGCACTGCGGACACTCCACCAGACCGGGCGTCTTCGCCTTCCAATGCGCACGCCGAGTCGCGCCGGACATGCGGGAGCGACGATGTTTTTGGATGCCCATGATGAGACCTCCGTCTCAATGATGCTCACACGTGCGTTCATTCCAGTTCGCGCCACACACCGGACACAATCCCCGGCAGCTCTCCGCGTGCAGGGGTGCCATCGGGACGTTCATCTGCAGGTCCTGGCGGACGATCTCCGTGAGATCGACTTCGTGCGTAGGCCCGACCCACCCGATGAAGTCCTCCGCACTCAGCTCCCCGCCCTCCGCGCCGCCGACGGGAGCGATGGACAACTCCTCCTCCACGTCGGCGTTCAGCGCCGCCTCGAAGGCGATGAGGCAGCGGCTGCAGGTCAACGGCACTGGGGCGCGGACACGGCCTCGGACCAGCACGCCGTGGTTCGTCCGATCCACCCGCAGTGTTCCCGACGTCTGCGCGTCAACGCGCTGGTCATCGACCTGGAGCGCGATCGGCTCGCTCACCGGCACCGTCACGCTCTCGCCGATTCCCAGTGTCCTGACATCCACGCGCACGACCACTCACCTGCGTTCGCCAGACTGCTCATTATAGGCCGACCCGCCGGACCCTTTCAACATTTCGCGCCCCCGCCGGATCGTGTCGAGTACACGGCTAACGCTCTGCTCGAGATCGGCGAGGACGCGCGCCGCGTACTGGTCGGCCCCTTCGCGCACCGCCTGCGCGTCGCGCTCCGCCCGGGCGGTGAGATCTTCCCCGCGCTGCGCGGCTTCCGCCACAAGCGCGTGCTCCTCGACCATGCGCCGGGCGGTCGCCTGGGCCTCGAGCACGATCCGCCGGGCGTCGTTCTGCGCGGCGCGGAGGACTCGCTCGGCCTCCTCAGCGCGTGCTTCCGCATCACGGAGCTGCGCGGGGAGCACGGCGCGGATCATCTCGATGACCCCGAGGGCTTCGCGTTCATCGACCATCTTCTTGTCTGTGAGCGGGACCGCGGCGCCACGCTGGAGCAGCGTCTCGAGGCGGGTCAGCAGCTCGAAAACCGATTCGCGCATCGATAGAGCGCTACGCCCGGCGGAACTTGGCGCGTAACCGGTCCTCCACGCCTCCGGGGACCAGCCCGGTAACCCGCCCGCCGAGCCGGGCGACCTCGCGGATGAGCGTCGAGCTGAGAAAGTAATATGGCGCGGAAGTCATGAAGAAGACCGTATCGAGGTCGGGGGCGAGCCGGGCATTCATCGATGCCTGCTTGAGCTCGTACTCGAAGTCGACGACGGCCCGCAACCCCTTCACCAGCACCCGCGCTCCTCTCTCCCGCGCGAACTCAACCGTCAGCCCGTCGAATGCGCCGACTTCTACCTTCCCCATCTCCCCGACGGCCGCTTCGAGCATTTCCAGCCGCTCGGCCGGGGTGAAGAGCCCCTCCTTCTCCGAATTCCGCGCCACGGCGACAATGACGCGATCGAAGACCCGTGCGGCCCGTTCGATGATGTCGAGGTGTCCGAGGTGCACGGGATCGAAGCTGCCCGGGTAGATCGCCACCGTCATGCCTGCTCGCCTCCTGCCTTGGAATCATCTTCGTAGAACCACAACGCTGTCTCTCCGTAACGCGCCTCCCGCCGCATCGCGAAGCCCGCCGACGCCTCGAGCCGGTCGCGCCAGTGCCCTTCGGCGACGATCAGTCCGCCCGGCGCCTGCACCCCCGCGGTCCGGATGGCCTGCAATGCTCGCGGGATCCATCCCTCGCCGTAGGGGGGATCCAGCAGGATGAGGTCGAAGACCCGGCGCTGCATCCCCAACTCCCGGAGTGCGTCGAGGACGTCTCTCCGCCACACCTCAGCGCGCTCCGCCCATCCCTCCTTGGCCAGTGCGTCGCGGATGCCCTCTACCTGCCGGCCATTCTGTTCCACGAAGATCGCTTCGGCTGCGCCGCGTTTCAGAGCAGCGAGCCCGAGGGCTCCCGACCCGGCAAAGAGGTCAAGGACCCGCCTCCCTCCGATCCAGGACCCAAGACTGTTGAACAAGGCGTCGCGCACTCGACCTTGGGTCGGCCGCAGGGAAGAACGGACCGCCGGTCGCCGGTGCCGTTTGCGTCTCATGGGGAATTCTAGCCCACCGCCACGGCCGCGCGGCCGGTGCCGAACTTCGCCCGTACCGCGTCTCCGAGGGCCCGCAGTTGCGGGGTTCGCAGCGTCGCGTCCTGGCGGAGGAGTGTCACGGCGTCGTCCCGCGCGGTCTCCAGCAGGGCCTGGTCTTCGAGGAGGTCGGCGACACGCAGGTCGGGAAGGCCGTGCTGCCGCGTGCCGAACATCTCACCGGGTCCGCGAAGCTGGAGGTCCTGCTGGGCGATGTGAAATCCGTCGCGGGTAGCAACCATCGTCTCCAGCCGGATCCGCGCCGCCTCGGTCTTCTCTTCGGCCAGGAGAACACAGTACGATGTCTCCGCGCCCCGTCCGATGCGCCCCCGCAGCTGGTGCAGCTGGGCGAGTCCGAAACGGTCGGCGTCCTCGATCACCATGATGGTCGCCTGAGGGACGTCGATGCCGACCTCGATGACGGACGTGGCCACCAGCACCTTCGTCACCCCGGCGCGAAACCGCCCCATGATCCGATCCTTCTCGGCGGGTTTGAGCCTGCCGTACAGCACTTCGAGGGGGACGCCCCGAAGATGCCCGCTCCGGAGGCGCTCCGCCATCGCGACCGCCGCTTCGACCTGGAGCTTCTCAGACTCTTCGATGAGCGGACAGACGACGTACGCCTGCTGCCCCTCCGCGATCTTGCCGAGGACCCACGCGTAGACCTCTCCACGCTTCTCCGGACCACGGTGATACGTCTTGACCGCTCCCCGCCCCGGCGGCAGCTCGTCGAGCACCGCCACATCCAGGTCACCGTAGAGGGTCATGGTCAGGGTGCGCGGGATCGGCGTGGCCGTCATCACCAGGACGTCGGGGTGGAACCCTTTCCGGCGTAGCACGGCCCGCTGCATCACGCCGAATTTGTGCTGCTCGTCGACGACGACCAGGCCGAGGCGGCGGAATTCGACACCGGCCTCGATGAGCGCGTGCGTGCCGATCGCGATGTCGATCTCGCCCCCCCGCAGCGCCTCCCTCGTCGCCTCGCGCTCGCGGCGGAGGGCACCGCCGGTCAGGAGCCCGAGGCGGTGGCCGAGGGGTTCGAGCAACTGCCGGAACGTCACCGCGTGCTGCTCGGCGAGGATCTCGGTTGGGGCCATGAGCGCCCCCTGGGATCCTCCCCGAGCGGCGAAATGAAGCGCCGCGGCGGCGACGACGGTCTTGCCTGAGCCCACGTCGCCCTGGAGGAGACGGTTCATGGGCGACCGCGCCCGCATGTCGTCGATGATCTCATTGATGACCCGGCGCTGCGCTCCGGTGAGGACGTACGGCAGTGAGGCGACGAATGCCTCGAGCTCGGATGCAGGGACCTGGTAATGGAATCCCTTGTCGATCGACTGGATGTCCCGGCGCCGGAGCAAGACCCCGCACTGCAGGACCAGGAGCTCATCGAACGCCAGCCGGCGCCGTGCCTCCTCCGTCTGTTCCATCGTCTCGGGGAAGTGCAGGAATCGGAACGCGGTGCCCCGGTCCATCAACCCCCGCGCCCGCCGCAGCGGCTCCGGAATGATCTCCGGGATCTCGCCGCGGTAGGCGGTGAGGACCTGTGCGACGATCGTGCGCAGCACGCGCGGGCTGAGCCCCTCTGTCGTAGGGTGGATCGGCACGATGCGGCCGGTGTGGAGCGTGTCGTCGGCATCTCCCGTGAGGAGCTCAAAATCTTCGACGGTCATCGTCAGCGCGCCGAAGCGTTCCACCTTCCCGTAGACGATGACCCGGGCGCCGCGCCGGATGACCCGGCGCAGGTAGCGCTGGCCGAACCACACGGCCTGAAGAACCCCGCTGTCATCGGAGATCGCGGCAAAGAACTGATAGGTGCCGTACCGCTTCTCGCTCACCGCGACAACCGTCCCCTGCGTGGATTGCTTCGCACCGAGGGTGAGCTCGGAGATGCGGGCGAGATGTCTCCGGTCCTCGTAGCGGTGCGGACGGTGGTAGAGGAGATCCTCGACGGTCCGGATGGCCAGGCGGTCGAGCTGGGCCGCCCGGGTGGGGCCGACGCCTTTGACGTATTGCACGGAGAGGTGCAGAGGGGACGAGCGCGCCATCCGCGGGACTGTTCTACCGGCCGGCAACCCTTTCCTTGGGCAGGTACGCGTGATACAATCCGGCAGGTGCCGTAACGGTAGGAGGATGAGGATGGCGCGACAGTGTGCGGTCTGCGGTAAGCGGCCCTCGGTCGGAAATTCGGTGAGCCACTCTGCGGTCAAGACGCGGCGTCGATTTCTGCCGAACCTGCAGCGCGTGCGCATCCTGGTGGACAAGACGCCACGACGCAGGTATGTATGCACGGATTGCCTGAAGAGCGGGAGAGTGGCTCGAGCAAGCTAGGAATTTCTGCCTATCCCCTATCCCTGGCAAATATGGCATCCACATCATCTTCACCGAACTCGTAGCGCCGTCCGCAGAAGTTGCACCGGACTTCGATGCTTCCTCGCTCCTCCAGCAGAGCGCGCATCTCTTGCTCCCCAAGCGCCACGAGGACGTCCCGGACCTTTTGGGTCGTGCATCGGCACCGGAAGCGGACCGGATGCCGCGCGACAATACGGCAGGATAGCTCGCCGAGCGCCTCCTCCACGATCTCTTCCGGCGTCCGTCCGCTGCTGATCAGCGAGGTGACGGTGGGAAGCAGACGGGCACGCCTGTCCAGGTAGTCCGTCACACCCTCGTCTGCCCCGGGGAGCACCTGCACGATGAGGCCGCCGGCAGCGAGGACGCGCTCGTCGGGCGAGACCAGCACACCCAGCGCGACCACAGACGGCACCTGCTGCGAACTCACGAGGTAGGATGCGAGGTCTTCGCCGATCTCCCCGGACACCAGCGGTACGCTGCCGTGATAGGGCACTCTCAGCCCCACGTCCGTCGTGACGTGGAGGGTCCCGCGTCCCACCGCGGCACCAACGTCCAGCTTCCCCGTGGGGGTCAGCGGGAGATGGACGTCCGGGTTCATGACGTATCCGCGGATGCCCCCTGACGCATCGCTCATCGCCAGCGCACCGCCGAGCGGGCCATCTCCGAGTACCCGGACCATGACCGTCTGGCGGTCCTTCAAGGTCGACCCGAGCAATCCGGCGGCGGTGAGCGTCCGGCCGAGGGCGGCGGTGGCGGTTGGGGCTGTGGCGTGACGACGCCGCGCCTGGTCCACGGCGTGGGTGGTCACGGCTGCGACGGCGCGGACCGTGCCGTCGCCGGTGACGGAGCGGATCCAGTAGTCCTGCACAACCACACCTACGAACGGAGTTTCCGCCCTGTTCCCGCAGCGGCGGAGACGATGATGAGGAGGTCGCCGGTCCCCACCCGGATCACGGGGCGAGATGCGGTGACGACATTGCTCACTCCCAGCGTGCTCCCCTCGGATAGCGTGGCCCGGTGCAGAGGATATCGTAGCCCGGACGTAGAGACACCTGTCACACGGCGGGACAGCGGAAGAAGGGAGACCACATCTCCGATCCGGGCTGAGAGCGCGGTGCGACGCGCGGCGAGGCAGCCCATCGTGCCGCCGTCCCTGATGCGCATCGTGACTCCCGCCGTCTTCGCCCGGAGCAGCAGGGCAACGTTCGCCAGCTCGTGGTCGAGGCGCCCGCCGAGTGCGCCCAGAAAGTCGACCGTGCGCGCTCCCGCCGCCGCGGCGAAGTCCAGGGCAAGCTCCGTATCCGTCTTGTCCTTCTCCGTGGGATGAGTGATGATGCGGGTTCCGGACCGGGCGGCCCACCGCAAGAGCGCGGGTGACGCGGAATCGAAGTCGCCAATCGCGACGTGGGGGCGGATCCGGAGCGACCGGGCCGCGCGGAGTCCGCCATCAGCGCAGATGAGCAGATCTACGCCGCGCAGCAGCGCGCCGAGGTCCGAGAAGGCCCGCAGGCGGCCGCCGGCGATGATCGCCGCGGTCCGAATGACGGTGGAATGCCGCAAGGCTACGCCGTCTGAGCGGACATCCTCGAGAGCCGCTCCCAGACCAGGAGTGTCAGGACGATGGCCAGAGCAAAGTCGGGACCGAGGAATGTGATGTTGTAGCCAAGCGAGTACAGCCAGATCGGCTGTCCCTTCGGTGCGTACTGCGCGAAGAACACCGCGCCCGAGACGACGTGCGCAAGATACCTGGCCACGGCGGCGAGCGTGACGCCAAAGGCGGGATAGCGGGGGAAGAACCCGGCGAGCCCCAGGAGCGCGAAGGCCAGTGGATAGTCCAAGATCACCTGGACCGGGTGGACGAAGAACCGGCCGCCGCTGAGTATCCATCCCTCGAAGATCCCGTACAGCCCCCCCGCCATCATCCCCACAAAGGGTCCCCGGCGCAGTGCGAGCACGAACAAGGGCACCATCGTGCCCAAGGTGATCGATCCGCCCTGCGGCATCTCCCAGAGCTTGATGAGATGGAGGACCGATGCCAGCGCGATGGCGACGGCGATCTCGGCGATCGTCCTCGGATTGCTCAAGCCCTCCCGGCCAGCGATAACGGCCATCTCTCTGTCCCCTCTCTCCTTCGATAACTTCTCCACAGACGCGACGAGCCGCCGCGCCCGATCGGCGCCGGCGGCCCTGGACCTCCCAAGCGTCCCCACGCCAGCATTACCTGGATCGGGTCCAACGGGTCTGCGACGGTCCGGTCGCACTCTCAGCCCGGCTCTCCCGAGCTCCCCCTGTCTTGCTATGCGGTTTCGTACGTACTCATCCTACCCGAGCGCCGCCCCGCCGCGCAACGACTTCGCACCTAGGAGACTGCCGGCCGGGCGGCGAGGGCACGCCACAACTCGTCGCGTTCGGGCGGCTGCAGCGCTTCCACCTGCCCGCCGCGACGCAGGAGCCGTGACTGCGCCGTCATCGTGCCGATCACAGCGGCGGGGATCCGCGCGTCGGCCAGCGCACCCAGCACCGCCGCCGAATCAGGGGCGGCGATCAACATCGCGCCGCTGCTGATCAGGCGCAGCGGATCGAGCCTGAGGACAGCGCAGATCGCCTGCGTTTCCGGGGCGATTGGGATCGCCTCAGCCCGGAGCTCGATGCCGATCCCCGAGGCCTCCGCGAGTTCCCAGGCGCCGCCCAGAACTCCCCCTTCGGTGACGTCGTGCATCGCGGACGCTCCCGCCCGCGCGGCGGCCATCCCTTCGGGCACGACGCTGATCCGGTCCAGGAACGCCCGGGCCCGCTCGACCACGGCGCCGTCCAGCCGGGTGCGCAAGTCTTCATCCAGATCGATCGCCAGGATAGCGGTACCCTCCAGCCCGGCGGTCTTCGTCAAGAGAACTGCGTCACCGGGTCGCCCGCCGGCAGCAGAGATCAATGTACCTTTCCGGGCACGGCCGAGCGCGGTCATGACCGCGATGTTGTGATCGATACCGGGCGTCACTTCCGTGTGGCCGCCGACAATCTCCACCTTCAGTCCCGCGGCCGCCGCTCCCGCTTCCCGCATGATCACCTCGACGTCATCGGGGGCCGATCCTTCCTGCAGCAGCAAGGTGAGGAGCAGCGCCACGGGCTCGGCCCCGGTCGTAGCCAGGTCGTTGCACGCGACGTGAACCGCATAGCGGCCTAGATGCCGTCCCGCCCCCGTGATCGGATCGGTCGTCAACACCGCGGTCCACTCGCCGAAATCGATCGCTGCGCAATCCAGGCCGAGGTGCGCGTGGACCAGCACGTCAGGCCGGTGGCCGAGATGCGGATAGACGAGCCGCTGGAGCAGCTCAGCAGAGACCTTCCCCGCCCTCATGGACGAAGCCGCTGGGGAGCCAGCGCGCGGAGACGGGCTGCGACCGCCAACGCGACGAGGATTCCGACCACCGCCTGGATGACGTTGAACGGCACTTCCGTCGACGCCGCGGCGACCGCCGCGGCAGGCGTGGGCGCGATACCGAGCGGACCGGCAAAGAGGACCTCAGCACCGAAGTATCCGGCGACCAGCCAGAGACCCCCAACGAGCAGCGCGCGCAGACGCGACGCCGTTGTCGTGCCGGCGAGTAGTCCAACCAGCAACCCTTCGATTCCTTTGATGACGAGCGTGAACGGGGCAAATTGCGGCGCGGCCAAATAGTCAGCCAGCGCCGCGCCGAGGCCGCCGGCGAGGGCGCCGACCACCGGGCCGAATACGAGCGCGGCGATGTAGATCACCACCTCGCCCAAGTTGAAGTACCCTTTCGTCGCGGGGATGGGGATGACCGTGAAGCGTGTGACGACAAACGTCAGGGCGATGAACACCGCTGCCGCTGCGAGATCCCGTGGCCTCATGATCGACCTCCTGATGATGGCGTCCCGGTCGGGGAGAAAAAGGAAAGACGCCCGATCCGGGCGTCCTAGGGGCGCTCAGGCGCCTAATTCCGCCGTCCTCATCTCATACGGACTGTACCGTCGACCCCGGAATTCCGCCGGGCCATGATCCACGCCACAGCGTGGACCTCACGGGCTGTCACCGCCGATCGGGAATTGACGGCCCTGCGGCCGTCGCACCCTGCCCCAGAGGACTGCGGGCCATCGGTCCTGCTGGTCGCTATCGTAGGAACAGGCGTTCCTTCTGTCAACATGGAATCCCTGATTCCATGACCGAAACCGCATTTCTCCTCATCTCGCTCGACCGCAGCACGCCCGCAGCGGTCGCGCGCGAGGTGCGCAAGATCGATGGTGTCAGAGAGGCCTACGTGACGATGGGGGAGTTCGACGTCATCGCCCTCGTCGAACTGGAGAGTACGAAGGGTTTCCCGGCGGTGGCATCCGCGGTCCAGCGCATCGAAGGCGTAACCAAGGTGAACACCTGCGCGGTCGTCATGTCCGCGGCGGGGAGCGTCTGAAGGAACGCTGCGCCTGCGTCCCCCCTCAGTTCCCACGAAGGGTAGATCCTTAGGACCACACCCCGACCCGCAGCGTTCGCCGCCGCGGCCCGTCGAGCTCGACCATCAGGATCCGCTGCCACGTCCCGAGCACGGGCCCCCCGCTCTCCACGACCAGACAGACACTGTGTCCAAGCAGAATGGCCCGAAGGTGCGCGTCGGCATTGTCGTCGGTGCGGTTGTGCGCGTACGGACCGGCGTGGGGTACGGCGCGCTCCAGCCAGGCGCGGAGGTCGTCGAGTAGGTGCGGTTCGGCTTCATTGACGATCAGTCCGGCGGTCGTGTGCGCGCACACGATCACCAGGAGGCCGTCACGGACGGAGGTCCGTTCGCAGACCGCCGTGACCTCCGGCGTGATGTCGACGATCTCGACGCGGCGGGACGAGGAAACGTCGAGCCTCTGCCACATACGACCAGCCCAACTACCGCCTGGGCCTAGACGCTAACGGGCGACGAGACGACGGACATAACCTCGAGCAGCCGGTGGGCCACCTCCAGCGACCGGAGGCCGTCCGCACCCGTGACCAGGGGACTTTCGCGGCCGCGCACGCAGTTCATGAAATGCGCCAGCTCGACGCGCAGCGGCTCGTCCCCGCGGATGGCCATCTGTTCCACTTCGCCTCCGAACGGATATAGCGCGATCTGCTGCTTGTGGTAGTCCAGCCGCACGGCGCGGTCTGCCGTCGTCACTTCGATCTCGGCCACCTTGTCGGCGGACACCCGGCTGGCGAGGAGCCAGGCGGTACAGCCCCCGCTGAACGTGAGGTGGGCGACGGCGAGGTCCTCATGGGAGTTGTGGATGTGCACGCCCAGTCCCCCCACGTCGGCGACCCGCCCGCGGGCGATCGAGAGCACGACGTCGATGTCGTGGATCATCAGATCCATCACGACCCCGACGTCCATGACGCGCGTGCGGTCGAACGGCCGAACGCGCCGCGTCTGGATGAACAGCGGGTTCTTGCCGAGCTCGATGAGACGCCGGACGGCGGGTTTGAACCGCTCGACGTGCCCGACGAGCAGGGTGACCTCAGCGCGCTCGGCGAGCGCGACGAGCTCTTCCGCTTCCTCTACCGTCGTGGTAATAGGCTTCTCCACCAGAACGTGAATGCCGGCGTGGAGGAAGTCGCGAGCCACCGCGTGGTGGAGGGCGGTCGGGACGGCGATACTTACAGCGTCGACCTTCCCGATCAGCTCCCGGTGGTCGGTGTACCCGCTGGTGTGGTAACGGTTGACGACGCCGCGGAGTTCGGTCCGGTTCCGGTCGACGACCCCGGTGAGCTCGACATCGGTGAGGCTAGCGCAGATCCGGGCGTGGTGCCGGCCCCACTGCCCGAGCCCGACGACGCCGACCCGAAGCGGTGGGGGCACGGCGCCTCTAGCTCCGGCCCCCGTCACGCCCGAACTGCGTGACCGATTCGATGATCCAAGCCAGGTCGTCGGCCGTGAGTCCGGGGTGCACCGGAAGCGAGAGGACCTGGCGGGTGAGCATCTCCGCGTGAGGATACCGTCCGGCGAAGCCCAGCTTCCGGTACGCCGGAGAGAGCGGAATGAGGTGCGGGTAGTAGACCCGTGTGCCGATCCCCTGGGTATTGAGAAAGCGGGCCAGGCCGTCGCGGTCGCTGAGTACCCGCAAGGTGTACTGGTTGTAAACATGATGATGCCCGTCCGGCTCGACCGGAGGAGCCAGCCAATCCAGTCCGGCCAGAGCGTCCGTCAGCCTCGCGGCGTTCCGCCGGCGGATCGCGTTGTACCGGTCGAGGCGGTCGAGCTGCCCCAGCCCTAAGGCGGCGGCGATCTCGGTCATCCGGTAGTTGTAGCCGATGCGCTCGTAGAGGTACTCATCGGCGCCATTCTGTCCGACATTGACGAGCACCGCGCTCCGGTGGGCCACCCCCTCATCCCCGGTGACAAGCATGCCCCCCTCACCCGTCGTCATGTTCTTGGAGGGGTAGAAGCTGAAGATGGCCGCGGCGCCCACCGTCCCGGCCTTTCGCGCTCCCACGGCAGCTCCGTGCGCCTGCGCCGCGTCTTCGATGAGGAGCACGCCGGCCCGCGCGGCGATCGCCTCCAGCGCGTCGAGGTGCGCGGCCAGGCCGTAGAGGTGCACGCAGAGGATCGCGCGGACCTGCTCGCGACGGATGACGTCCTCGACCTGGTTGGGATCGATGGTGTACGTGACGGGGTCAACGTCCACGAAGATCGGGCGCGCGCCGGCGTGAAGTATGGCGTTGCTCGTGGCCACAAACGTAAATGGGGTCGTGATCACCTGATCGCCGGCGCCGATGCCCAACGCCTCGAGGGCCACCTGCAGGGCTGTCGTGCCCGATGAGGTGGCCACCGCATGCGGGACCCCGAGGTAGCGGGCAAACGCCTCCTCGAAAGCGTGCACGCGCGGCCCCGCGACCAGCCGCCCGGAGTCGAGAACCTCCACGACAGCGCGCTTGTCCTCGTCGTCGATCAACGGCTTCGCAATAGAGATCCGGGCTCTCGTCTTCATCTCAAAGTACCGGCAAACATCCTCCTATAGTGTCCGGCGGCCTTCCCGATGTTTCTCCGGGGAGTATGAGATCAAGAAGGCCTCAGAGGGATGGTGCCCCCCAAAGCCTTATGGTGCCCTAAACGGCAGACGAGGGGGACCGGACGCGCGCCGTTCCCCCTCGAGCTCCCCCTTCCGGGAACATTACTGCACGACGACCCGGCGCCCCGTCATCAATAGCCACAGGAGGAAGATAAGCAGGGCGAGCACGATCACTTCGGCCTGTCCTCGCTGGTTGGTCAGGTGCTTTCGGATCTGCATCTCAAGCCAGGGCATAATCGGATCCACCGATCTACCTCCTTGTGAAGTCGACCTCTCCGGTCTTCAGACCTTACGGGCCGCACCTTCCAGCTGCCCCTTGAGCGAGGCCAGCATACTCTCCAGGTTCTTGCGGACGAGGACCTTCAGCAGATTGCTGATCAGCGCGCCGGCCAGGGGGAGCTCCATCTCATAATCCAGGACGAGCACCGCTTCCGTCCCGTCAGACACGGGCCCGAAGCTCCAGGAGCCCTCGAACTTCGAGAAGTCCCCTTCGACCAGGCGAAATGTGCTGCGGTGGGCGGCGTCGTCCCACGTCTCTTCCTCGACCCAGCGGATCTTGCGCCCCTGCATGAGGCCGACCCATTCAACGGTGATCCGGGATCCCGCGCGGTCGAGGATGCGGATGGACTGGACGTCGGGCATGAACTCGGGGAACTTCTCGATGTCCTTCGCGACGCGGTAGACCTCAGACAGCGGGGCGCGGATAAGTGTGGTCGCCGTGACTTGCGCCAACGGGCCCCTCCCGGCGCACGCGTACGTGTGTGCGCCTCAGTCCTGTACGACTATAGCACGCAAGAACCCTGGACCGGGAGGGCTCTTGTCGCTTCAGACAAGGCCCGCCTTGATTCGCTCCTCGGCCCTCGCGGCCCATCACGGTCTGCGGCGAGTTGCGAGGAACTCGACGTAGCTCAAGAGCGCCTCGATGGTCTCTGGAGGCGCGTCCTGGAGGCGATCCAGTTCGCGTCGCAGCTTAGTCCACAGCATCCGCCCGGCCGTGCGTGAGGGGAGCGTCCCGGTCTCCTCCGTCGGCGCGCTGGGCCGCAGGCGCTCGACGTCCTCGCCGGTGATCACCGTGGCGACCCGGCGGAGGATCGACGGCCGGACCCCGAGGTGGGGGGCGAGACGGTCGATGTATTCGCTCCGGCGCAGGTCCTGCAGCCCGCGTTCCCCCCGGGAGAGGACGCTCGGTGCGATCCCGGTCTCGCGGGCGAGCTGGCGCAGCGGCTTCCCCCGCCCGGCGCCGCGGGCATTCTCCCGCAACATGCGCACGTACGCCCCAAAGGCGCGCGCCACCTCGGAATCCGCCGCGTGGGCCGCGCGTGTTCCCATCCCAGAGGTCAATTCATGACCCGCCGCAGCCTACTCCTGCACCTTGAGCAGCAGCCGCGCTGGCGGGCCAGGCTGAACATGTAGCCGAAGAAGGCGAAGGCGATGGCGAGATAGGCGGCATCGAGGATGAACGCCCAGGCGACACGGTCGAGCGGCAGCGCCCGCCCGGCGATGACGGCGCGCATCGCCTCGAAGATGTGCGGGAGCGGCTGCAGCTGGAGCGGCCCCTGCAGCCACGCGGGATAGACCGACAGCGGGAAGAAGACCGCCCCGAACGGCTGGAAGAGGAACGGCAGGCTCCAGGCCAGTACCTCGACGCTCTGGCCGTACCGGAGGATGAGCGCGGTGACGACCGTGCCCACGGCCCAAGCGAAGACGATCAGCGCGAGGAGCAGCGGCACGAGACTGAGACCGAGGACGAACAGGTTGAAGCGGTACAGCAGGTAGGCCAGTGCGGTCAT
Source organism: bacterium (assembly GCA_036523465.1). Classification (GTDB taxonomy): domain Bacteria; phylum Sysuimicrobiota; class Sysuimicrobiia; order Sysuimicrobiales; family Kaftiobacteriaceae; genus Kaftiobacterium. The sequence continues at coordinate 6,166 of DATDEG010000318.1, read as the reverse complement.
CAGGGTGGCGGTGATCGAGATCTTGATGAGGCCCCAGACCATCATCGCCGCAAGGAACTCGCGCACCGTGATCGGCGTGACGAAGAGGTTGATCAGGTTACGCGTCCACAGCTCCATGAGGAACGAGATCGAGATGCCGTGCTGGACCCGGAAGAAGACGTCCCAGAGGATGAGGGCGCTGAGCAACAGACCGACGATGCCGATCGCCCCCTCGCGGCGCCCGAGATAGAGGGAGAGAAACCCGAAGAAGAACAGATCTACGAGCGGCCAGTAGAAGAGGTCGGTGATGCGCGCGAAGCTGCGGCGCATGACGTAGAGCTGGCGCCGGTTGAGCGCCCAGATCCGCCGCCAGCTCACGCCGGTGGCTCCTGCTCGGACCGCGCCAGAGCAACGAAGAACTCCTCGAGATCTGCCTTCCCGTACTCGCGCACCACGTCCGCCGCCGGCCCGTCGGCGATGATCCGGCCGTGGTGCAGGAAGATGATCCGGCTGCTCAATCGCTCCACCTCGCGCATGTTGTGGGAGGTGTAGAAGATCGTCAGCCCGCGCTCGCGTCCGAGGCGCAGGAGCAGCGAGCGGACGGTATCGGCCGCCTCCGGGTCGAGCGCGGCGGTAGGCTCGTCGAGGAACAGTACGTCGGGGTCGTTGAGGAACGCCTTGACAAGGTTCACCCGCGCGGTCTCCCCGGAGGAAAGCGCTCCGGTGCGACGGTCAAGGAAGCGGGCAACCCCGAACTGCTCGGTGAGCTCGGCGATCTTCGTCCGGGCGTCGGCGAGACTGTAGAGGTGGGCGAACACCGTGAGGTTTTCCCGGACCGTCAGGTCATACGGCAGGGCGACGTAGGGCGACGAGAAGTTGACCCGTGCGAGGATAGCATGCCGGCGCTGGGGCATCGGCTCCCCGAGGATGCGCACCGTGCCGGCAGTGGGAGCGACGAGCCCGAGGAGCATGGCGATCGTGGTCGTCTTGCCGGCGCCGTTGGGTCCCAGGAAGCCGAGCAATTCCCCACGATAGACCTGGAACGAGATCCCGTCGACGGCCGCCGTCTGCTCGAACCGCTTCGTCAGCTCCGTGACGTCGATGACCGGGGTGTCCACCTACCCTTTCACCGCGCCCGCGGTCAGCCCCGCGATGAACCGGTCGATGAACAGGTTGTAGATGATGGCGATCGGCACGCTCGTGATCAGCGCCGCGGCCATCATCGCTCCCCAGTTGAAGACGTCCCGGAACAACGCCACCGGGATTCCCAGGCTGACGGTCATCTTGCCGACCGAGCTGATGAAGGTCAGGGCATAGACGAAGTCCTGCATGACGAGGGTGAAGGAGAAGAAGGCCGAGGTAAGCACACCGGAGATCGCGAGCGGCAGGACGACCAGGCGCATCGCGCTCAGCCGGCTGTACCCGTCGATCATCGCCTGTTCCTCGATGTCGCGGGGGATGGAGCGGAAGAACCCCATGAGCAGCCAGGTGCAGAACGGGATCGTGAACGTGGGGTAGACGACCACAAGCGCCCAGAGCGAGTTCTGCAGCCCAAGGACGGCGATAACGCGGGAGAACGGAATGAACAGGAGCGTTGGCGGGACGAGATAGGTGAGGAAGATCGCGATACCCAGACGCTCCCCCCAGCGTCCGGTCAGCCGGGCAAGCGCGTACCCGGCGGGCACCGCCAGCACCAGCGTGATCGCCACGACCGCCGCGCCAACGATGACGGTATTCTGCACCCAGGTAAGATACGCCGTCTCCGTGAGCAGGTAACGGAAGTGCTCGAGGGTCGGCGGCTCATTGAAGATCCAGGGAATGTGCGACCGCACCGTTGCGCCCACATACAGGTCGCTGTCACGCTTGAACGCCGTGATGATCATCCAGTAGAACGGGAACACGGCGAGGACCGTGAAGCCGAGCGCCGCCGCGTAGAGGGCGACCCGCTTCAGGACGAGCACCGTCCGCCGGCGCGCCCTCATCGGGCGTCCCTGCGCGTCACCGGCCGATGCCCCGGACCGATCATGCCCCCACCTCCGCCCGCCGCGCCAGCCGCAGCATCCCCATGGCCACGACCACGAGCACAGGGAGGAGGAATAGCGCGATCGCCGCTCCCTCGCCCAGATCGCCTCCAAGGATGCCGCGCTGGAACGCGAGGCTGGCGAGGACGTGGGTGCTGTTGTAGGGTCCACCGCGGGTCAACAGGTAGACGACGCTGAGGTCCGTCGACGTGAAGACCATGCCGAACAAGACCGCTACCGTCACGACCGGGAGGAGGAGCGGCAGATTCACCTGAAAGAGGCGGCGCCAGAACGAGGCGCCGTCGATGACCGCGGCCTCGCGGATCTCCACCGGAATCGAGGTCAACCCGGCGAGCAAGACGACCGTCGCGAAGGGAAACATGCGCCAGACGTGGATGATGATGATCGCGGCCATGGCCAGCTCGGGATCGCCGAGCCAATAGATCCAACCGTGGAGCAGACCCATGTCCCGCAGCGTCCAGTTGATGACGCTGAAGGTCGAGTCGAAGATCCACGCCCAGGCCATCGTGGCCAGCGAGACCGGCACAGCCCACGGGAGGAGAAGGAGCATCCGCAGCGCGCGTTTCCCGAAGAAGGAGGCTTCAAGCACGTTCGCCGCGGTCGTGGCGAGGAACATGACGAGCAGTTGCGAGCCGACCGTGAAGATCAGCGTGTTCCGGAGCGTCAGCAGGAACTGCGGGTCTGTGATGATGGTCCGGAAGTGGCGCAGCCCCACCCAATCAAACGCCAGCGTTCCCGATCGCGCCCCGCTGAAACTGAGCAAGATCGCCATGACAAACGGGATCCCGACGAGGAGCGCAACATAGAGGCTGGCAGGGGCGAGGAGAAGCCGGCCGAGCACGCTCTCCGAATCGGCCAGCGTGGCCCGGGAGAACACCGCGGCCCGCGCCTGGACGACGGCCGGCGCGCTCTTAGGCAGCGCCATCGCGCCTCAGGCCGGTACGGCGGTCGAAGTAGCGCATCGCCCGCCGGGGGACCGCGAACTCGTAGACTTGTCGTTCCGTGATCGGCTGAGGGATCGTCACGGGCAGGGAGGCGATAACAGGCTGGTCGGACCGGGTCTCCTCTTCGAGAGAGCCGTAGATCAGGCGATCCGCTCCGAGGTGTTCCACTTGTCGCACGCGGAGGTGATAGGTAACGACGGTCTCCGCCGAGGGATAGGTCGACTTCGGGAGGAGATGCTCGGGTCGGAATCCGATGAGCGTGTTCTCGTCGTGCTCGACGAGATTCATCGGTGGGGATCCAAGGAACGTCGCCACAAACGTGTCGGCCGGATTCTCGTAGACGTCCTGCGGCGTGCCGATCTGGCGGATCCTTCCCTTCTCCATCACGGCGATGCGGTCGCCGAGCCCCATCGCCTCAACCTGATCATGGGTCACGTAGATCGTGGTGGTGCCGAGCTGGCGCTGGAACTCCTTGAGCTCGTATCGGGCGATGGCCCGCAGTTGGGCGTCGAGGTTGCTCAACGGCTCGTCGAAGAGGAAGACCCGCGGATCACGAACCACGGCGCGGGCCAGGGCGACCCGCTGGCGCTCTCCTCCGGACAGCTGCCGTGGAAACCGCCCGAGCAGCCGCTCCAGTCCGAACCTCCGCGCCCCCGTGCGGACCTTCTCCTTCACCGCCTCCGACGGCTGGCCCGAAGCCTCCAGCGGGAAGGCGATGTTCCGGTAGGCCGTCTTGTGCGGGTAGAGGGCGTAACTCTGGAAGACCATGGCGATGCCGCGGGCCCGGGGAGGGACACCCTCGTCCACGCGCTGCCCCGCGATGGAGATCTCGCCGGCGGTCGGCGTCTCCAGCCCGGCGATCATGCGCATCAGGGTGGTCTTGCCGCAGCCGGAAGGCCCCAGCAGGACGAGGAGTTCTCCCTCCGTGACTTCGAGGTCCACTCCGTCTACGGCATGGACATCTCCGAAGTACTTCTGCAACGCGCGCGTCTCGACGTATCCCATCGTGTCGTGGCTCCTGCGCGTAGTAGCTCCCGCGTGTCGTGGCTCCTGCGATATCTAGGGGTGCGCCCGATTGCCGGACGCACCCCATGTACGCGGAGGAGGGAGCGGGCGGGCCGCCGCGTGTGCGTCCCCCCGTGCATTTGCATCGTCCCGCGATCCTATTTGTCTTTCCCGCCGCCTCCGACCAGCCCGGCGCGCCGCCACTTATTATAGATGTCTTTCGCGCGGCGGCTGCCTTCTTCGACGGCCTGCTTGGGCGTCAGTTGTCCGGTCGCCGCTTTGCCGAACATGTCGGCGGTCACGCTCGTATCGAAGATCTCTCCTTCGGCCGGATTCGCCACGCCGGGCCAACCGATATTCGCGGACCAGTTCAGCGAATCGGCCATCACCTTGAGCTTGTCCGGCGGGAGCGAGCCGAAGCGGTCGCGGCGGACCTGCGACTGGACCCACTTCAACCCCTCGGCCGGCTTCTGCGCCACCGGGGTACTCTTCTCCGCGGCCGCCCCCATGTAGGCAGGGAAGTTGTAGAGCTCGCTGCCCAGCGTGGACTCACGGGCGTTCTCCGTCAGGTGCAGGAGGAACTCCTTCGCCAGGTCGGGCGAACGGCTGAACCTCCAGACCACCCACACGCCCATCACGTGCGTCGCCGCCATGGCTCGGACCGGTCCCCTCAATGCAGAAACGAAGTTGATATCGCTGGCCACCGGAAGCCGCCGTTGCTGCGCGGAACGGTAGGCCGAGATGGAGTTGAGGATGTACGAGGTCTGGCTGGCCTCCAGGGCCTGGTTGTTGGAGGCGGCGTTCCAGCTCATCACCGCCGGGGTCATCACCTCGCGAAACAACCGGGCCCCCCACTCGACCGCCCGGACGGTCTCCTCCGAGTTGAGGACCACGTTTGCTTCTTTGTCCTGCAGGGACGCCCCGAACGACCAGAGCAGCGCCCGGGTCGCCATGTTGGAGTCGATGTCCTGCGAGTATCCGATCCCGATCGGGATCTGGATGTTGGGGTACTTCTGCTTGATCTGCCGGCCCGCAGTGAGCAGGTCCTCCCAGGTGCGCGGTCCCTGCGCGAACCCGACGGACGCCCACACGCTCTTCAGGTAGTCGCCCGGATCGGGAACCCAGTTGTCAGAGAACCCGAACCACTTCCTCGTGTGAGGGTTGTACGTGCTGTCCTTCACCACCGGCAGGATCGGCCCATAGCGCCGTTCGGCTTCCCGGTTGATGTCGGCAAGGTCCAGCACCTGCTGCTCGAACTGCGAGGGGGGCGAAATGAAGAAGTACAGATCGTGCCCTTCCTGCGCGGCCACCTCTGCCGTCGCCCGGGGCACAATGTCCGCGAAGCTGACCCGGTCGATGGTCACCTGGATCCCTTTGCTCTTGGCCCACTCCTGCGTGAAGTTGTCGAACCACGGATGGTAGGACCAGGGAACGAAATGCGCCCAGGTCATGATCCGCAGCTGGCGCTGCTGGGCACGGACGTAAGACGTGAGCAGCGAGCCCAGATTCCCAGCCGCCGCCGCCGCTCCGGCCGTCCCCGCAGTGAGCTTGAGGAAGTCGCGCCGGGTGAGCCGGCGCCAACGCCCAGACTCGACCTGCACCCACTTCCCGCTTACCTGATCACCCATGCCTCACACCACCCCCAGGATGTGCAGCGCGGTCACGCAGATCTGCGCGGGTATTCCGGATTGTGTGAATATTGGCCGCCCCTCGAGGGTCTCCTCCCGCGCGCGGCGTCCCCTCTGCCCCTCTCCGCGAGCACACGGACACGCAGCATCCCCCCTCGTACCTCCTCCGCGGTGGGGCAGGAGTCGTTGGTCCAGGAAGCGAACCAGGGCACGCGCTGCGAAGGGACGGCGGGCAGATGACGCGCAAGGAAAAGATCCAGCTCCTGCGGCGGGTCACGTTGTTCTCGGGCCTTGGGCCAAAGGCGCTCGGTGACGTGGCCGATCTCATGACCGAGATCACATTTCCCGCGAACCGGTACATCGTCCGCCAGGGGCAGGTCGGGACCGGCTTCTACCTGATCACCTCCGGACGGGCCAAGGTCGTCCGGGGTGACCGGGCGCTGAACACTCTCGGGACCGGCGATTTCTTCGGCGAACTCTCGCTGCTGGATCAGAGTCCCCGGACCGCGCACGTGATGACGACGGAGCCGACCGCGGTGCTCGCGCTGGCATCGTGGGACTTCACCAA
>DATDEG010000317.1:0-3145 GCA_036523465.1 bacterium | reverse complement strand
CCGGGTGGCGGCGAAGCTCGTAGATCAGGAGCCTCAGGACGTCATCGTGACCGAGAGCATGTCGGTCGCCGACGCAAACGCGATGGGTTCACACCCGAAATCCTGATTCTGGCGGGTGTACGATCTGGCCCGGCGAATCCGATGACCGAGAGCGCGCCGAAGGGCTTCATGTGCCGCATCCTGGACTGCCCGGGCCGGCTGCCGGAGTGCTCGCACGAGGACGGCCGGTTCATCAACCAGGAGAGCTTCGTGGGACTCGCCCCCGGCGCGGAGGTTCCCATGCAGGGAACGGTGGTGTGCTGCTCCGTCTGCGAGCGCAGCGGCGTGGTCGAGGCGATCGAGGACGGCCTCGTCGTCGTGCACGTGCAGAACACCGAGGTCCTCGGGGACGGATCGCGCGTGGACCCCGAAGACTTCTGCGACGTTCCCAAGGAGTAGCCGAGGTTCTCTTTCAGAACCCCTTCATCTTCGGATGACACCGCCTGCAGTCGTCGAGCGGGAACGCGACGTTCAAGTGGCACGCTCCGCAGAACTCTCCCGCGAGGATGGCCTTCATCGAGAAGTGCTGCGTGGTCTTCTTCTTGATGTTGAAGACCGCGGGGTGGCAGTTGGCGCAGTCGAGCCAGCGCGTGTGGTCCGCGTGCGAGAAGACCGCGGGGGGCACCATCGCCCACTCGGCGTCGAGCGACACGGTCCGGTCGATCGTCATCCGCTTCTGACCGGGGGACAGCGTGTCGGCCGGCGTGATGCGGCCGGACGCGAGCGCGGCCGACCAGTCCACGCCGTTTCCGAACTTCGCCGGCGGAAGACCCGCCAGTCGGCCGAAGCCCTCTCCCGCTGACCGGATTTCCCCGGTGTGGCAGCGCGCGCAGTTGGCCTCGGTGTGACCGAAGGCGGTCTTGCCGTCGTGGCAGGCGCCGCAGTAAGCCCCGCCGCGGTTGGCCTCCTCGGTGATGCCGGTCCCGTTGCGTTTCAGCGCGAAGTCGAGCTCGAGGTGGCAGACGCGGCACGTGTACCGCAGGCGGTGACTCCAGTGCGAGAACACGACCGGCTTGACCCTGGCGGAGGGGGCGCTGCGGTTGATGAGCAGGTTGCCGAAGACCTCGGCGGGCGGATGCTCCGGAAGCTTGAACCAGGGCTGCGCCGGCTGATACGGCGGCGGATCGGGCGCTGCGGCTCCGGCGAACGCGCCGGCCGCGGCGAGCAGGAGGCCGAACGCCAGCCCGACCCGCTTCATCCCGCGGCGACGACCGGCTTGGTGTGGCAGCGCTGGCAGTCCGTCGTCGGGAACGCGACGGTCCCGTGGCAGGCGCCGCAGTACCGCCCCTTGAAGATCTCCTCCATCGTGAACTTCGTCGCGCCCCGCTTCACGGTGAAGATGTCCGGGTGGCACAGCTCGCAGCCTCCCCAGACGGCGTGCTTCTGGTGGGAGAAGATGATCTCGGGAAGCGTCGCGACCTTCGCCTCGATGTCGTAGTCCTTCGGGATCTCGAGGGGCTTGCGCTGGATCGAGACTCCCGGCAGCGAGTTCGCCGGCCGGATCTTCTTCTGCAGCTCCGCGGCCTCCCAGTCGATGCCGTTGCCGAACCGGCCGCGCGGGAATCCCTCGGTCAGCCGCGCGAGCTCGGGCGCCGCGGGCCGCTTCCCGAGAGAGTGGCAACGCTCGCAGGAGGGGTCGTCGCCGCCGGTCGCGTCGTGCCTCGGACCGAATGCGATCTTCCCGTTGTGGCAGGCGCCGCAGAAGAAGCCCTTCCGGTTGTCCTCCTCATGGACCCTCGTCTCGTTCGCCTGCATGGCGAACCCGACGTCGACGTGGCAGACGCGGCACGTGTACTTCATCCGGTGCGTCCAGTGATCGAAGACGACCGGCGCGACGTTGTTCCGGGTGGAGGCGTTGTCCATGACCACGCGCCCGTACTCGGCCGGCAGCGGCCGGCGCTTGCGGACTCCCTGCGAGCGCGCGGGCCCGGCGGGAACGATCAGCAGGACCAGGACCAGAGCCGGGAGCCTCCGGAGCACGAGCGCGGACCTCATCGCAGCCTCCTCGAACGAATGCGGGTTTCGGGCGCAACTGATAACCCGAGGCGGGGGAGGACCGCATGGTCCGTTCGGATCAAAACGCGATCATCAGTCCACGCTGCGTTCCCTACATCTTCGCAACGGCCCGGCGGTCCATCTCTTCCCGGGACACATCCTCGACGTGCGTCATCACGTACCAGCTGTGGCCGAAGGGGTCCGTGAGACCGCCCGTGCGGTCGCCGTAGAACTGGTCGGCGACCGGGCGCGTCAGCGTTCCGCCGGCCGCGACCGCGCGCGCGACGACCGCGTCCACGTCGTCGACGTAGATGCAGAGGCTCACCGGCGTTCCGCCGATCGCCTTCGGGCCGCGCATGTTCGGCTGCGGCGACTCGTCCGCGAGCATGATGTGCCCGCCGCCGATGGCGAGGTCCGCGTGCCCGATCTTCCCGTCGGGCCCCTCCATGCGCATGGCTTCGGTCGCTCCGAACGCCTTCTTGTAGTAATCGATCGCCTTCGCCGCGCCGTCGACCATCAGATACGCGACCGGAGCCTCGTACCCCGCCGGGATCTTCCTCACCGTGTCGGTCATGACCGCCTCCCGGGGGAAGCATAGAGCCGAGCGAACGGATGGGGTCAGACCCGAAATCCTGATTCTGGCGACGGCGTCGTCGTCGTGCACGTGCAGAACACCGAGGTCCTCGGGGACGGATCGCGCGTGGACCCCGAAGACTTCTGCGACGTCCCAGGGCCTGATCCGCGCGACCCTCGGGGCCGCGCTCAGGTATCCCGACTAATCGCGCGCACCGGCCGCTGGCTCGGCCGAATGCTTCCGCCACTCCCGTCCGATCGAACGGATCATCGCGGGGTACACGAAGAGGTGGCGGAACGGCCTGATCGCGGCCATGTACGCCTTGCCCAGCAATCCGTTGGGCTTCACGTACACCGCCAGTTGGCCTTGGTAACGGCCATTGCCGTCCGGCACCCAGCCCAGGTGCAACACGCCGTGCATCGTTTTGTTCGCGATCTCAGCCGCCCATTCGGCGTCCAGCAGGTACAGCGAGGTGAAGGGGAGCGCCGCGAAGTCCGGACCGCGGGGCCCGTCGAGTAAGTCGGCGGGCATGCGGTC
>DATDEG010000316.1:0-11409 GCA_036523465.1 bacterium | reverse complement strand
AAGAATTTCGCGGAACGCCTGCTGGACGGCCTCATTGAGGCAGGTCCCGCCCTGCAGGACAACCGGGGGCCGGATCTCCTTCCCCTTTCCCACGTCGGCAAGGTAGGTCCGGACCAGACTGTGGGCCAGCCCCATGAACAGGTCGGAGACGGGGACGCCCGTCCGCGACTTGTGGACGATGTGGCTCTCTCCGAAGACCGCGCACCGCGCGGCGAGGCGTGCCGGGTTGGTCGAGGTGAGCGCCACCTCCGCGAACCGCTCGATCGGCACCCCGAAGCGCCGGGCGATGGCTTCGACGAAGGCGCCCGTCCCCGCGGCGCACTTCTCGTTCATCGCGAACTCGAGGCCGTGCGGGCTCACGCAGATGATCTTGGCGTCGTTGCCGCCGATGTCGACGACCGTGCCGACGCCGGGCACCTGCGACGACGCCCAGGCGTAGTGGGCGAGGATCTCTGTGCTGCGGTAATCGCTGGTCTTGCTGGTCCGCGTCGTGATGATGTCCCGGTAGAGTTCACCCGCGCTGCCGGTGGTTCCGAACCCGCCGATGACCATCGGGTGACCGGCGTCATCCGCGGCGCGGGTGATATCCCGCAGCTGACGCAGGGCGAGGCGGAGCGCCGCCACCGCGTCACCGCCCGTCGGCAGCGCGCGGGTCTCGACGATGTCCACGGTCTCTCCCCGGCTCTGGATCAAGGCCAGTTTGGTGCCGCGTGATCCGCCGTCGAGTCCCACGAAGTAGACCCCCGTCGAGTCACGCACCTGTGCAGTCCCAGAACGGACCACGTCGATCGCCGGGCGATGCCGCTGCCCTGGGACGGTACGGCGTACCGGCAGCGGAAGCGGCGGCTCGCGGGGCGGATCGTCGTGGATGTTGCCCGGCTTGCTCCAGCCGTCGCAGCGGCCGCCCAGCGTGTCGAGCACCTGCGCCATGCGCCCTGTGTCGCTCCCTCCGGTGGCCGGCAGCAGCTCCAGCGCCTGCGTCAACTCGCAGCCGTTGGGACACCCGTGACAGTACTTCAGTTCGCTGCCGAAGGCGGCGTCGAGGAAGTCGGCGCGGAAGAGGGTCGGCGACGATGCCGGATCCGGATGATCGTGCAGCCCGAGGCGCACGTCGCGGACGATGATCGCCATCCCGAGCGCGCCCAGCACATCATGGTGCGGCGGGCGGATCACGCCGGTACCGAGGGCAACCTCGAAGGCCCGCCGGACGCCGTCGTTCGCCGCCACCCCGCCCTGCATGATCACCGGGGACGGCAAGGTGATGCCCGCGGCCACGTTCCGCAGGTAGTTGCGCGCCATCGCCTGACACAGTCCCCAGAGGCGATCTTCCAGCGGCACGCCCTTCTGTGTGAGGTGGCGGAAATCGCGCTTGGAGAAGACGGTGCACGTCGAGTCGATCGTCGCCGGCCGCCGCGAGCGCAGCGCGATCCGTCCGAAGTCGGCGATGGGGATGCCCGCTTCGTCGGCGATCTGCTGCAGGAATTCTCCGGTCCCGGCCGAGCAGATCGAGTTCATGTTGAAGTAGGCGGGGATGCCGGAGGCATCAAAGACGATGAGCTTCGTGTCCTGCCCGCCGATCTCGATCACCGTCCCGACGCGATCGAGGACCGTCACGCCATCCTCTCCGGCCACGGTGACCTCGCCCCGGCGCACCAGGTGGGTGATCCCAACGGCGTGCGCGACGATCTCGGTACGGGTCAGGTCGGCGCCGATGAGGTGGCGGTTCAGTTCGCGGCCGCTGCCGGTGGTACCGGCGCCAGCGACGGTGACACCGGCTGGGCAGCTATCGAGGAATGTACGGAGGGCAACCTTGGTCGCGTCAACGGCCGTGGGGAACTCTGCGATGCGCAGGTACGCCGGACGGCCGACCATGCTGCCATCGCGGTCGACCCCCACCACGTTGACGCTGGCGGAGCCTACATCGAGACCGATGCAGACGAGGTCCATCGTCGTGCTCCGCATCCCTGGGGCGGCCGGCGGGGCAGCGCCCGGGGCCACAATGCTGTTCTGCGGTAATCACTTTGGGGAGGATGCCCCGCCTCCCTTTAGCGGCGCGCCCAGCGTGGCGGTTTCCCGGGATCATCTTCCTGAAATTCCGACACGCGTGTCCCATTTGCAGGTTCGAATCGAAGGCGACAGAGAGGTTGAAGCCGTCGGTGCGCGGCCCGCGTTGGATGCGTGAGGACTTGTGTGAGATTGGCTCGCTGCCGAGCAGAACAGGGGGTAGCGCAGATTTGCCAGAATGCCTCCCTGACACAAGCCCTCGCCCATCCATGATGCGGACCGGGAGGCACACTTCGGGTTCGAAAGTGGAGACAATGCAGCCTGAGACTCAAACTACCGACAGCCCCCAATACAGCTTGGGCAAAATCCTGGCGATCTGGGCCGCCGCAGCGGTCCCGATGGGTATCCTAGGCTGGGTCATCGCTCCGGCCCTGGCGTCGGGGGCGCCGACCAGCCGGGCGGCGTTCACAACCCGTGTGATGGCGTTGACGGTGGGACTAATCTGGCAGTTCGCTGTGGCCATGATCATCGTCTACCGCGAAGAGGGCGCTCTCAGATGGACGAACATCCGCAGACGCCTGTGGCTCAATGCACCGCAGGATCCCAGGACCGGCCGGACGCGGGGCAGGCTGTGGCTGTGGGTGATCCCGCTGTTGATCCTGACCGCTCTATGGGAAGTGGGCCTGCACGTGCCGTTGGACACGCTATGGGTCAGGGTGTTTCCATTCTTCGCTGAACCCTCTGCATTCAGCGGGCGCAGCTTGATGGCCTCGCCGGAAGCCCGGGCGCAACTGGTGGGCGCCTGGGGGTTCCTGGCGCTGTTCGTCGTCAACGCCGTATTCAACACGATCTTGGGCGAGGAGTTCTTGCTGCGAGGCGTGCTCCTGCCCAAGATGCGGGGCGTGTTCGGGAGATGGGACTGGCTGGCGAACGGCGTCCTCTTCGGCGTGTATCACCTGCACCAGCCTTGGGGGATCCCGGGCAATATCGTCAGCGCGGCTTTCCTGGAGTCCTACCCCGCCCGGCGCCTGCGCAGCGTGTGGATCTCGATCATCGTCCACTCAGCGCAGAGTGTGTTCTTCCTATTCCTGCTCCTTGGACTGGTGCTGGGCCGGTAATAGAAGCGGACCGAGCCGTCCGCGCTCAAATCTCGTTCCCTTCGATCGAGCACCCCGGCGCCTCTACAGCCTGTTCCTTACGTTGCGGACAACCGGGATGCGCCCCGGTGAAGCCCTAGGCCTGCGGGAGCAGGATTGCGACCTCGTCATGGGCGCCATCACGGTTCGACAGGGGTTCTACCGCCTGGACGGGAGCAAGCGCGACGGCGAACCCACCAGACTCCTCTTCGGACCGCCAAAGAGCGAGAAGGGACGGCGCACCATTGACATCCCGCCTGATCTTGTGCGGGAACTGCGGGAGCTGAAGGCTGACCGAGACCGCCTGCGACGCGAGTTCGGCGCAGGCTACTGCGACCTCGGAGATCATGGGCCGCTAGTCTTCTGCCAGGACGACGGCCGACCCCTTGACTGGAAGAGTATCGCCCGCCGGGACTTCCGGCGCATCGTGAAGAGAATGAAACTCCCGATCATCCGCCCCTATGAGTTCGGCCGCCATGCTCATGCGACGTGGCTCTATGAGCAGGGCGTCCATCCGACCATCATCAGCGAACGGCTCGGCCACAGCAGTACGGCGTTCACGATGGACACCTACGGCTCGGCACGAGGCCTACAAGCCCCAATCGTGCCGAAACTCCAGGCTTGGCTCTTGGAGAACGCTCCGAGGTAGTGATCGAGGATCATCTCGTTGTAATGAAGCGAGAAACCGGAGAGGATTGGGCAGAACGCAAGGGCTTCGTCTCCCAGCCCTTGAACACACCCGCAAGAAGTGGCATGAAGGGCTGAGAAGCTGATGACGTTCATCCGCCCGACCGGCACGGACGCAGGGGCTGCACCGCTCCGTCCCCTGACCGAACGGGTACTGGCACGCCTAGGGCGTCCCCGGTGGCTCTGGATGTTGGTCTGGGGACTGCTCTCTCTCACGGCGTATGAGGTGTCCTTCCGGGTCTTTCAAGCGCCGACCTATCCGGGGCGCGTGGTGGCCGCCTACGTCAATGTTCTGGCGCTGTGGGCGATCGCTAAAGTGACTGCGGACATGGAAACCATCCGGCCCCTGGTGCAGCGGCTGACCGGGGGGACGGTGGGCACCAACTCATGGCCATTCCAGGCCGCGGAAAGCGTGGCCGGACCCGTGGCGTTGGGGCTGATGGAAACCGTCATATGGAACGTGGTCGACTTCGTGCGCCATCCCAGTCCGGTTAACGCAATCCTGATCCCTGTAATGTTCGCGGCGTGGCTTCCCGCGGAGACGGCGCTGTGGTTCTTCGGCGCACTGCTTGTCGGGCTGTACCGCCTGGGCCGGAAGTCGCTCCGCCTGATTCCCTTCGAGGAGGACCGCAGCCTGGGTCTGCGACCGTTAGGTTCGGTCGCATTCACCAGCTTCGTGGTACTGACCGCCGCCATGCTTCCACTGCTTGCCACCCAATGGCGTGATTTTCGGGGCGTCATCACAGGCCTACTGTTCTTCGTGGGGTTCGTGGCCCTGTTCTTCGCCTCTCTAAATGGCCTTCACCGACAAATGGTCAAGGCCAAGGCCGATTTGCTGGAGCAAACCCATCACCGCTACGTGGAGGCCTTCCGACCGATCTGGACCCACTGGTCTCTGGAACGCGTGGCGGAGCAGTCGGCCCACTTGACTGTGGCCGAGGCGATTGAACGCCGCGCCGCGGCCATCCAGGAATGGCCTCTCGATGAGGGCTTGCTGACACGGTTGGCGGCCATCATCACGAGCGTGATAGGTGTCATCCTGGCGCGCCTAATCCTCAGCCGCTTCGGCCTCTGATCGCTGACCCGCTCGGATATGTCTGTAACCCGAAAGCAATGGTGCAATCCAGGAACGGATCTGGACTACTCGCCGCGAAGACGTCGGGAGAGTACCATAAAGTACCCAAAATGGCCTCCGAGGAAGCGCCTGGCCAGAGGTACATCCACGAAAACCTCGATAGAAGCGGAGTTTGTGGAGCCGCCGGTCAGAATCGAACTGACAACCCCCGCATTACAAGTGCGGTGCTCTGCCGTTGAGCTACGGCGGCCTGCGACCAATTATACAATGAGTCGAAAAGGCGGGGAGGCGCAGAGCTGCCATGGACTGGGACAGAATCTACGTGTGGGCGTGGTACACTCTCGTCGCGCTGGTCGTTCTATTGGAAATCTACACGATTGTCGACCGGCGCACGACGACGCCGCCACTGACCCAGGTGATCGTCCGTGAGGTGCCGTGGTGGGTCACACTGCCGTTCCTGGGCTGGCTCTTCCTGCACTTCCTCATCCGGTACGCCAAATGGGGAACCTGGCTCTAGCGCGCCTAGTACACGCTCCGCCGCATGAGCCGGTGGTCGAGCAGGTCCTCGTCCGCCTTCAGCGCCGCATAGAGCCAGACCAGCGGTAGGAACAATCCTCCGCTGAGGAAGATGATCGCCAGCAGGATCGCCCCGTGAACCCACATGCCGACGAGGAAGTACCAGATCGGTCCCAGGATGAGCGCCGGCCAGTTGATCCGCAGCCGGGAGGGCATCGGTCGGTGGTAGAGGGTCCGCATCGGATCCTCTTTCCGTTCCCACCCGATCGGGCGGTTGAAGAGCCGACCGATCGCCCCGGTGATCGCCCGCCAGACCCCCATCGCGCTACTCCTCTTCCTCTGCCTCTTCCTCTTCGCCGTCAGAGCGGCCGCCCCGCTCGTCCGGGGACAGCCGCCCGCTGTGGAGATCTCCAATCTCTTCCATCTGCAGGCAGATAGCGCAGGTTACCCTCAACAGGCCATGCTCGCAGCGCTCTAGCTTGCTCCGGGTCCGGCTCGTAGATGCCCTCGACGTCCGGCGAGAGGTGGTGCGAGCCGTCACGCTCCGTGCCAATCGCTTCACCGCCTTCGTGTGCCCGGTTCCCCACGCCCAGGAGTTAGTGGATGGCGTGAAGGACTGCCGGGCGGGATGCTTTGCCGCGTCTATTCTACCCATCCGTGTCAAGGAAGCAACCCTGTCCAGAGAGTACATTAATATTTAGGTATACTTAACTTAGTAAGAGCAGGAAGCTTAGGCCCCGCGCGGGGCATCCATCTCCTCGACAAGCAGGACGGATTCTCCCTCCACGACGACCTCCTCTTGCTGGTTCGTACAGGCGGTCCGCAGCTGCAGGATCCGCTTGGCCGGGTTCCAGGAGGTCACTTCGGCCGTAGCGGTGATCGTATCGCCCAGCCGGACCGGCCGAACGAATTTCAAGGTCTGGCTGAGAAAGATGCCCCCGGGGCCGGGCAGCTTCATGCCCAGCACGGTGGAGATCAGGCCGGCCGTCAGGAGGCCGTGGGCGATCCGCTCCCCGAAGCGCGAGCGGCGGGCGAACTCGGCATCGACGTGCAGCGGGTTGAAATCCCCGGTGATCCCGGCGAAGGCGTAGACATCGGCCTCGCTGATCGTCTTGGTGACCCTCGCCTTCTCCCCGATCTGGTAGTCCTTCACGGCAATCCTCCTCAGTGTACCCTCTTGATAACCGTATGACGCATCGCGCAGCTCAGCACACGGTCGCCGTCGATGACCGCCGCCCCCGCGGCGTGGAGGTCCGTTCTCCGGTCCAACCAATGCCAGATGCCGAGGATCATCGCTCGTTGCCGAACGGATCCGGCACGTCCAGGTAGTGCATGGGCGGCCGACGGGCGTGTTCACGGCGACGCCTCCGGCAGACCGTCCGGACGCACACGGTCGGCCAGACGAGCGCGGGACGTGGCGCGGGCGCCGCCAGTGGCGCGGACGCGGCCGGCGGGCGCGGCGATGTCGAAGGGGCGCGCCCCATCGGCGGCAAGCCCTTGGAGGATGAACTCCATCATCGCGTCCACGACGTCAGGACCGGGTCCCCCGCGTTCCCATAGGACCCAGCGCATACCCACGAAGTCCCCGATACCCATGAGACAGAAAGCGAGGACCTCGGGATCGATCTCGCGCACCTGGCCCGCCCGCTGGGCCTCACGCAGCCCGGTGATATATCCCTCGGCGAAGTGCCGGTAGTACCAGCGGAACACCGCCGGATCGACGAACTCAGCCTGGCGCACGATGCGATACATGTTCCGGTGGCGGTCGATGAAACGGAAGAACGCCCGGAAGCCGGCCCGCTCGATCTTCGCGCGGTCCCGGAGGCCGCGGACCGCCTCCTGGATCGTCTGCCGCACATCACGGCTGCGCTGGCGGACGAGCTCGGTGAAGATGGCGCGCTTGCTTGGGAAGTAGATGTAGAACGTGCCCTGGGCGACGCGCGCGCGGCGGGTGACGTCCACGATCGAGCTGGCGAAGTAGCCGCGCTGTCCAAAGGCGGCTTCGGCGGCGTCGAGGAGACGCTGCCGCGTCCGCTGCCCGCGCTCCCCCAGGGTGCGGGCTGTCCGGCGTGAATGTGACAGGTGAGTCATCTCTCAGATAGCTTGACCGACGGGTTCGCTCGCCTGTGCCCCCTTCCCTGCTTCGGGCACCATCGGCATCGCGTCGAGCCTGCAGGCCGGATCGATTCCGGAGTGCCGGGGTCAACTATGCTATAATCTGGGAGCTATTTCCGGAGGAAGATCATGCGGGACCAGTACGGCCGCGAGCTCACCGATCTCCGTATCTCGCTCACCGACCGCTGCAACCTCCGCTGCGTCTACTGCATGCCCGCGGACGGCATCGACTTCCGGCCTCCGGAGGAACTGCTCCAGGATGATGAGCTCCGTCTCCTCGTGCGCGTCGCCGCCGAGCTGGGAGTGCGCAAAGTGCGCCTCACCGGAGGCGAGCCGACCGTCCGGCCCGGACTGGTCGACCTCGTGCGCGACATCGCCGCGACCCCCGGCATCGACGACGTAGCGCTCACCACCAACGGCCTGCTCCTCGACCGGCTGGCCGCGCCGCTCGCCAAATCGGGGCTCCGCCGGGTTAACGTAAGCCTGGACACCCTCGATCCCGAGAAGTTCGCCAGGATCACCCGCGGGGGACGCGTCGAGCAGGTCACAGCCGGCATCGCCGCGGCCGAGGCGGCCGGGCTGCTGCCGATCAAGATCAACGCCGTGATCGTGCGCGGCTTCAACGACGAGGATGTCGTCCCGCTGGCCGCCTTGACGCTCACGCGGCCGTGGGACATCCGCTTCATCGAGATGATGCCGTTCGGCAGCGTGGGCGATTTCGCGGAAGCGGGCGTTGTGAAGTCGGAGGAGACGATGGGCAAGATCGAGCGCGTCCTCGGCCCCCTCGTCCCCCTCGACCTCACCGGCGAAGATCCGGCCCGCACGTACCGCCTGCCCGACGCGCAGGGCCGCCTTGGGTTCATCAGCCCGGTCAGCCAGCCGTTCTGCGCGAAGTGCGGCCGCCTGCGGCTCACGGCAGACGGACGGCTGCGGCTCTGCCTGCTGCGGGACGATGAGGCCGACCTGCTCACTCCGCTGCGTGAGGGAAAGCCCTACGAGGAGATCAAAGAGCTGTTTCGCGCCGCCGCCTTCCGCCGGCCCTTCGGCCACGCCCTTGCCGAGGCGATGTATCCTCAGGCGCGCGTGATGATCCAGATCGGCGGCTAAGGAATCACCGCCACCGCTTCGATCTCCACGAGCAGATCGCGAGACGCGAGCCCGGCGACGACCATCAGCGTGCTGGCCGGTCGGTGCGCGCCGAAGATCCGCTGCCTCACCTCGCGGATCGCCGGGATGCCCGCCTGATCGGTGCAGAGCGTGGTCAGCTTGACGACGTTGGCGATGGTCGCGCCGGCGGCGCGAAGAACAGCCTGCAGGTTGGCGAATGCCTGCTCGGTCTGCGCACGCATGTCGCCTTTGCCCACTACCTCGCCCTGGGGGTTCAGGGCGACCTGACCCGAGATGAACAACAGATCTCCGGCGCGCCAGGCATGCGCGTAGCTCGTGGGCTGGTGGATCCCGCCGACCGAAATCATCTCTGCTCCGGACATCACCGCACCTCCGTCGCCGTCTGTCTCGGACGGCCGTGCCGTCAGCTTCGCGATCTGGCGAGATACACCCACGCCGTCCCTTCCCGTCCGGGCGCGATCTCGTCCGCCACGACCATCGTCTCGACGTCGGCCAGCCGGCTCAACCGCGCGGCGAACGCCGGGGAGGCTGACGCCGACCAGTAGGCGGCGATTCCCCCGGGGCGAAGCAGGTCGAGGGACCGCACGATACCTGCCGCATCATACAACCGGGCGTTGGCATCTAGAGCCAGCCAGTCGGGACCGTTGTCCGTATCCAGAAGGACCGCATCGTAGGCATGCGTCGCCAGGGAGAGCAGGCCGAGATCGCCCACGACGAGGTGTGCCCGAGGATCGTCCAAGGGACGGCCCGAGTGGGCCGCGGTGTATTGCTCGTACCAGGCGACAATGAGCGGCTCGATCTCCACGACATCGCAGCGGGATACGCGTGGATCGTCGAGCACCGCCCGCACGGTGAACCCGATGCCGAGTCCGCCGACCAGCACCCGGAGTCGCTCGCCCTGAACACGGGCCAGCGCGAGAACCGCCAAAGCTTCGTCAGAAGCACGATTGTACGTCGCCATGAGGAACGTGCCGTTGGCGATGATCTCATAGTGCGGGCCCCGCCGCTGCAGCTGCCAGTCTCCGGTCGGGGTGCGGGCTCGCTCGATGATCTCGCGGCCGGAGGGGACGGGATCCGTGTGGGAGATGTCAGTCATGGGACCGTCTAAGGACTGAGGGGGAACGCACTCGCGGCGTTCCCCCTCAGACTCCCCCATCCGCGGACGTCAATCGTCTTCAGGATCGACGATCTCTTCTTCTCTCGGCTGGAAGACGGTGGCGCAGCGGGGACAGATCACACCCGCATCTCCAGCGGGCGTGAGTTGGAGGAACACCAACTTGCAGCTCGGACAGATGACCCGGAGCAGGAGAGCCTAGTCTTCCTCGCCCTCGAGATTTCGCTCGAGCTTGCGCTTCACGCGCTGCAGAGCGTTGTCGATGGACTTCACGTGCCGGTTGAGCTCGTTGGCCATCTCCTGGTAGGACTTTCCCTCCAGGTAAGCGGTGAGCACGCGGCACTCGAGCTCGCTGAGGTTCTTCCGGATGCGCTCCCGCATCGTCGCGGAGGCTTCCTGGTTGATGACGAGCTCTTCGGGGTCGGAGACCTTGATGCTGCTGATCACATCCAGCAGGGTGCGGTCGGAATCCTCATCGTAGATCGGTTTGTTCAGCGAGATGTACGAGTTCAAGGGGATGTGCTTCTGCCGGGTGGCGGTCTTGATGGCTGTGATGATCTGCCGCGTAATGCACAGCTCGGCGAAGGCGCGGAAGCTGCTGAGCTTGTCCGCCCGGAAGTCCCGGATCGCCTTGTAGAGGCCGATCATTCCCTCCTGGATGATGTCCTCGCGATCGGCGCCGATCAGGAAGTACGCCTTGGCCTTGACGCGGACGAAATTGCGGTACTTGTTGATGAGGAACTCGGAGGCGTGATCATCGCCGCCTTTTGCGCTGGCGACGAGCTCTTCGTCGAGCATCTCAGTGTAGGTCGGAGCTTCACGGCGGGCGAGGGCCATCGATACCTCCGCGACGAAGATTCGCCGTCATTATACGGACAGCCTAGGATAGCGTCAAGAAGAATGTCCGCGAAACGCCGCTACGGGCGCGGCTCCGCGGCGTCGAGGCGTTTCGTTCCAACCTTGATCGTCCGCCGGACCGGACGATAGTAGCTCGACCCGATGTACTCGCGGCGGACGACTGCCTCGCCGACCTTGACGATCCGGTACGTCTTCACGCGCAGGCCACTCTGAGCTTCACGCGTCACGACCTCGCCGGCGGGAAGCTGCGGATCTTCCTTCGTCACTGTCCCCTCAGGCGGGGGGACCTCTCGGCGGTCTCCCACCTCGATCAGCACCTCGGTGCCCTGCTGCGGCGTCCCGAAGGCGGAGATCGTCAGGCGGTTGCCCCGGACCTCCGTCCACAGCAGGACATGGCGGCCCGTCGTGTTCCGGAAGAGGAGATCGAGTGCGCCGTAGACGACCGTGGCGTCGCGCCCGGCCGGGAGGTAGGCGACCGGACGGCTGTGATTCGTCCGGGTAAGGATCTTGAAGTCGGCGAGCAGCGCAACGTTGAACAGGGTGCTGCTGACCTGGCAGATCCCACCGCCGTCTCCGGGGACGAGCTCGTCATCGACCAGCACGGGCGCTTCCTTGAACCCGCGCTCCAGGGTACGGGGCCCGACGACCTTGTTGTAGGAGAACACACCGTCCGGAGGGAGGATCGTGCCGCGGACGAAGCTCGACGCCAGGGCGATGTTGTGCGTCCTGTTCGGGTTCGCCGCCATCTTCGTCGTGTAGGTCGCCAGGAGCTCCCG